>DASUQU010000204.1:0-8068 GCA_036280495.1 Thermomicrobiales bacterium
CGGCGGCCGAACTTGAGGAATGGGCGGGTATCGCCAGGGACCTGGCGCGGCAGGCGCGGCAGGTCCACGTGCTGTTCAACAACAACGCCCGGGGCGCCGGCACCCGTAACGCCCAGGAACTGGGTCGGCTGCTGGGAATTGCACCCCAGGACGCTCCTGAGCTGCCGCCGCAACAGCCGCGTCTCTTTAGCGAAGACGGCTAGCGCGGCACGACGTCGTGTCATCCTGAGGAACGAAGGATCTCGTATGGGTCCCGCGTGTGGGGATTACGAGATTCTTCGCTGCGCTCAGAATGACACGTGCGTTGCGGGACGCGGCGAGCGGTATTGAGCCGCGCGGAGGCTATCCCTCCTCGACAACCACGACGTTCTGATCGAACAGAACCGGCAGTCGTCCCGTCCACGGGCCCTGCCGGGTGCCTTCCAGCCACGGCTTCTGGACGAACATTGGCACCCAGTTCCCGATCGGAACGTAGACGGCATTCTCGAGCACCAGGGTTTCCGCCTGCCGGTAGAGATCGTTGCGGACGTTCGCGTCCAGCTCCACGTCCGCCCGCGCCACGAGGTCGGCAAACGAAGCCGCAGCCGCGCCGGGATCACCGCCGGTTGGCTCCAGATCCGGGGACCAGTTGAAGACCCCGGCCATGAACGGCGAATCGGGTCGGAAGACGTCGCTGAGCAGGAAGGGCGTGTCGGTGACCGTCTGCCACCACATGATTGCGAACTGCAGACCGCCGGTTTCGGCGATCAGCTCGTTGATCTCGTCCTGCGTGCGAGCATTGTCGAGCGTGATCGTTACTCCGAGATTCTCCTGGAGCATCTGCAGCACCGCTTGCACGCGCTCCTGCTCGGCATCGCTTTCGCCCGATGGCTGATAGAAGATGATCTCCGGCAGCCCTTCCCCGTCGGGGTAGCCGGCCTCGGCCAATAGGGCCCGGGCCTGCTCAGGGTCGAAGGGGAAGCCTTCCGGCGGCTGGTAGCCGCTCAGCTCCGAGACGACGGGTGGCGTGAAGACGGTCGCCGGGGTCCAGGTACCTCCGTAGATCTCCGAGTACCGGTCCCGGTCAAAGGCCAGCCCGAAAGCGCGGCGCACCCGCACGTCGTCAAAGGGTGGTTGCCGGAAGTCCATCGCCAGCGAGCGGATAGTCGACTGCGATTGATCGAGACGAATCAGTTCCGCGCTCAGCGGGGGATCTTCCTCGACCTCGGGCAGGAGAGACAACGGAACATCCGCCGACGCCGCGTTCTCGTCCCGATAGAGATCGAGCGCGGCGCGGGCCGCGTCCGGCCCATTGAAGACCGGCCAGACGATGCGCGTCAGCGATGGCGAGAGTGGGTCGTAGTAGTTCGGGTTGGGCTCCATCACGAACCGCGTATCCCGCTCGTACTCCGTGAACTGCCACGGGCCGGTGCCGGCGCCATTGAGGACGAAGTCTTCCTCCCCGGAGAGTTCGAGGATCGCGGGGTCGAGCACCGCCCAGACGAACGAGGCCAGGAACGACGGGAAGTAGGTGGCCGGCTCGTCCAGCTCGATGACGACCGTTCGGTCGTCCTGGGCCGAGAAACCGAGCTCGGCGCCCTCTTCGCCCGCGATCCAGGCATCAAAACCGCGGACCGGCTCCATGAAGGCGACCATCGGCGAGCTATTGGCGGAATCGAGCGCCCGCCTCCAGGACGCGATGAAATGTTCGGCGATGACCGGGTTGCCGCTGGCGTAGGTGGCTCCCTCGCGGAGGGTCAGGGTGTAGCGGAGTCCGTCCTGAGAGCGCACCACCTTCTCGGCCAGATCGAGTGCGATTCGTCCCAGCTCGTCGTAGCGCAGAAACCCACCCCAGACGTTGGGGTACATCACCCAGAATCCGCCGTAGTCGGCAGAGCGATGCGGGTCGAGTGATATCGACTGCCCGTAGGCATCGAAGGGCACCGTGATCTCGGCCCCTTGGACGACCGGCGGGTCCTGCCGCAGCGCGCGCGGCGCTCGCCGCGGTGCGGCCGAGATGATCCCCTGGTTGGCGGTAGCCACGGCGCCCGCGGCGATGGTCGACCAGCGCAGGAGGTCCCGCCTGGTCGGGCGCGGATTGCCGGCGCTCAACGCGCGCCGGAGTCGATGCAGGTCGTGCCGCTCTGGCGCGCTCAGCCCCTGCTCCAATTGCGGATCGATCATCGAGACATTACTCCTCTTCGCGGGCCGCACAGAAGCATAGCCGCGCCGGGTACGGCGCGGCGCACGAGACCCGTTCGTGCTCAATAACGACCGGACCGCGGTGGCGGTTACCTACGGCCAAGCCAATCCGCGGGCGCGGCCTCGCGACACCCGCGCCCGGTTCTCCTCTGGTCTACGTCAGGACTGAGGCTCCGCGATGTAGAGGATCACGCTCGATCCTGCCGACTCTCCCCGTTGGTAGGACACTGCCCCGAGCGCCCGGATATTTGCCGGGCTACCACCGCCTGGGCCGGGGGTCCCGGCAGCGGCGGGCCCGGACTCGTCCATCGCACCCAGCATGGCCGTCACCACGTCGACCACCTGCCCGATGTCGACGTAGGACACCTGGTAGTACTCGCTCGGCAAGACAGCCATGACCGCCTGGTACTGCGGATCGTCGGCGAGCGATGAGGCTGGCTCGGTTACCAGGTCCTCGATGCCCCCCTCGGTGCCAACCACGGCCTGGTCATCAACCACGCCAAATTCGAGCGCAGGTCCCTCTGCCATCTCCGGGTCGCTCACGACGTAGACCGTGTCACCGTCGACTTCGCGTACGGAGACATCCACTTCAGACCGTCCCCGCTCGATCCACGCGGCGATCTTGCGCGCGGTCTCGGCGAGCGTGTCCGGATCGGTTGTCGTGATCGCGGCCACCGCGTCGAACCCAAATCCATTCATGTCGAATGTTGGAAATGACGAGAACGCGATGAACTCACCGCCGAGCAGATCGAAAAGCTCGCTGCGGAGGTCGAATCCGAGGGTTTCGGAGGCAGTGGCGATCTCCTCCTCGATTTCTTCTTCACTTGGCAGCTGGTTGAGCGCGTCGCCATGCCCGTGATCGCCGGCCATCTCGCCGTTGACAGCCAGTGCCAGCGCGTAGGCCGCGCCAGCGAAAGCGTCCTCCGGGACCACGCCGGCCTGGTACACGAAGGTGTCTGCCGGAACTCGCTCTGCGGCGGCCACAATGGCCGGATCGTTGGCAATGGCCGCGGATCCGAGATCGCCGCTCTCACCGGGCACCACCACGGTGTCGATGCGGAATCCAGCCTCGACCGCGCTGGTGGCTAACCCGGATTGCGCCTGCCACACCGCCTGTTCAGCTGGCGACGTCATCGCCTGCAGTTTTTGCAGCGTCCGCTCATCGAGAGCGTCAAGGATCGCCGCACCATCGACGAAGGTAAATGACAAAGCGTCTGCGGGGAGATCGGCGGCCACCTGCTGCGCTTCCGCGGAATCAGCAAGTGAATCGGTTGCCCCGTCGACAACGTCGATGATTTCCGCGACGTCAGCCTGGCTGACGCCCGCGATGATGAAATCGTCGGCCCGGCCCGCCGCGAAGCCCGGTCGACTGTCCATCTCACCGGCCATGCCAGCGAGCATGGAGTTGTCGGCCATCATACCTGCCATTGTCTCTGGCAGACCCGCGGCGACGAGGGCGTCTTCGAGGCCCTCTTTCAGGCGCTCTTTCAGCCGCTCGCGAAGATCGGGCATCTCGACCCAGAGCAGCTCGCCGCCACCGTGGGTAACCTCTTCGACAGGGACGTCGAGCTTGGCCGCCAGGTCCGCAACCTGCCGTTCGACGTAGTCCCAGGCCGCGTCAGGGTCGCCTGGCAGCAGGACCGCGGTAACACCCAGGGGTTCGTCCCAGGTGTGAGCCATTGGCGTGGCGCCGTCGTCACCTTCCTGATGGTGGCGCTGGTGAAGCTCCACCACGCGTTCGACCGCAAGCGGCGTCACCACCACCGCTAGCTCTCCACCCATCAGGGCGTCGAGATCCGCCTCCGTGAAGTCGCCTTTCCTGGCGCCCTTCGCGAGCACGGCAGCTTCCCAGAGCTCGAGAGCATTGGGTAGGCCGACTCGTTCCAGTAGCGCCCCGGTCTGCTGCCACTGCCCGCCGTCCCGGTCGAGGTCGAACGCCTGGAAGAGCGCCGTCCCAGCGGGAGCGGCAGCAGCCGTCTCTGGCAACGTCCCTTGAGCCAGGACCGGTGAGGCGCTCCAGTCAGGAACGAGGAACCCGAGTAGCAGTGCCAGCGCGATGCCAACTCGACAACCCGCGCGAACCCAGTTGTCACGAATGGTCATGGACATTTCAGCTCCTCCATTTCACCGTTGGCGCCACTGGCTTAAGACACCACCAGGGCGCCCGGCAACCCGGGCGCCCTGGCCATCACGATCGTAGCGCCTGCCGCGGCACCGGCAGTCTACTCGGTGATGTAGAGGATGGACGACGACCGTTGGACATCACCATCTTTGTACGCGACGAAGGCAAGGGCCTTGATCGCTGAGTAGTCGACATCCGCGAGAGCGTCAGCAGGTTCGGCGCTTTCCGCTACTGCCGTCGCGCTCGCATCCGTTTCGGCGCCGCCGAAGTAGTCCTCGCAGACCTGACCGTCGAAGTCCTGGTCAAGATCGAACGTCCCGGACTCAGCGGCGTCATAGGCCTCTTGCGCTTCTTCCTGAGTCTGATAGTTGCCGCAGCTCTCGCTAGCGTCCGGGATCTGATCCGTTGGGCCAAGCCCGAGGTCCTCTGACTCTTGCGCCGCAACCTCCATCAGCGGAATCGCCTGCGCCAGATCGATATATGTGAGACCGTTGTACTCGGCCGGCAGGGTGTCCATCACGGCCTGGAACTGCGCATTCTCGGCGAGAGAGCCTGTGGCCTCTTCGCCAAAGCGATCGACCGCGTCGCCCTTGCCAACCACCAGATAGTCGCCGACCATCCCGAATTCGAGCGTGGAACCGGCTTCATCGCCGAGCTCGATGACGTAAACCTGTCCACCTCCAACCTCACGCGTCGTCAGGGGCGATTCGGCGCCGGACGCACCTTGGATCAGGAAGGAGAGCTGCATCAACGCGTTGGAGACGGTATCGGCATCCTCCACGCCGGACGCAAAGACCCCGGACACGTCCTCGGTCTCGAGATTAGCCCTCAACCAGCCCCCATACTCTCCACTCAACTGCTGGAAGAGAGCGGTCTGCAGATTGATGCCGATCAGCGATTCGGCCGCTTCGTACTGCTCGGCAATGTAGTCCTCGGCGGAGGTGTTCGCATCCGGCATCGCGCTCGGATCGCCCATCCCCATGGCCAGACCGATCACCGTCGCACCGATGACGTCGAGCACTCCGGTGGCGCCGAGATCGGCGGCACTCACGAACAGCAGCGAATCGCCCGGGGCTTTGGTCAGCAGCTCGGATTCGAAGTTGTCCGCGGCGGCCGGCAATGTCTCGCCTTCCGCCGCAATGGTGACGGTCTCCATGCGGAACCCGGGCTCCGTCGCGGCGATGGTCGATCCCGTAAACGATTCGGTGCTGAATTGGTCCGCGAACATCGCAAACGGGCCGAAGTCCGCGTCTGACGTGTCGACGCTGTTGGAGAACGCGAACAGCAGAAAGTCTGTCGGCAATTCATCACGAACGGCGGTGAACTCCGGCACGGTAGAAATTGCTGGCGTTCGACCGTCGGCGGTGTCGATCAGCGGATGCAGGTCCTCAGGCGTGGTGGCGATCAGGATCAGGTCGCCGACGCGTGCCGCGGCCATTCCTTCATCGTCTGAGGTCGCCGGTGGCGCGTAGAGAATCTCGGTGCCTTCGTACGTTGACTCCTCGTGTTGCTCATCGAGGACCGAGTCCCGGATGCCCGTCCACGCCGTATCCGGCGCTCGGGCCTCCAATGCCAGGGCGAACCCTTGCGCGTCGGTCGCGGCCGGCTCGGCCACCGGCGTCCCCGTCTCCATGCCCCCAAGCATCGCTTCCAGATCGGCGGTGCCCATCGACTCTTCGGCGAGGGTCTCCAGCACGGTCGGACTTACCACGATGCCGACCTCGCCGCCAAGGAACGCGTCGAGGGGCAGGTCTTCACCGGTCTCGTCGCGCAGCTCGTTCCCTATCTCTTCGTCGATGACTTCGCCGAGTCCCGCGCGATCGAGCAGCACGTCGGCAAGTCGCCACTGCTCGGACTGGTCGTCGAGCGTCATGACGAGATAGGCGATCGAGTCCGCCGGCGCAGCTTCGGCCGTGCTGAACGACACGGAGGTTGCCTGGGCCGAAACCGGGGCTACCCGCCCCAGGAACGGAACGAGCACGCCGAGCCCGAAGAGGATGGCGAGCGCCGCGCGGCCTGCTCTGGCTGCCCCCGTTTTATACGCAGAACCGGATCGCCTCTGAAGAGTTCGGGGCATGGAGACACCTCATTCCCTGTCGTGTCGGATCGTTACGCGCCGTCTTCGACTGTTTTCGACTTCGTAATCAGGACTGTAGAGGGAGCGGCTGCGGGCGTCAACGTCTTCTCGTTCATGCGCGGCTAGCGCCTCAGGATGAGGTTGAGCACGATGGTCAGCAGCACGCTAATCACGATCGAGGAGACGATGGGGATGAAGATCGTTACCGGCCCGCGTTCGACGACGAGATCACCCGGCAATTGGCCCAGCCGATCAAGTCCCGGGATGCTTGGGGCCAGGATAAGTAGCGCGCCCACGGCGGCGAGTACCAATCCGGTTATGAGGAGAATCCGGCCCGCGCCGGCGAGATCGCCCATAACGCGCCGTCGCTACTCCTGGATGCGGTCGTCGATCCCCGTCGCGATGCCAAAGATGATCATGAACAAGGCGGCGAGGAGCATGATAATGATGATCAGGGCGATGATCGTGAGACCGCCCTGGAGCAGACCCTGAAGCCACTCGGGCATCCTGCGTAACCCTCCGCTTGCCGCCGGTCCCGAACCGCCGCCCAGTATAGCCATGCGCCCCTCACCCCAACCGCCGCGGGGGCGGCGTCGGGGATGAGGGGCGTTCCGGGGAGAACTGTTGGGGTCGGGGGCTTTCGACCTTACGCTACAGCCGCGACCTCGCTCCGCTCCGTCCGGAATTGCAAGTCGTTGCCATCGGCGTCGATGACCACGGTTTCGCCATCCCGCAGCTCACCGCTGAGGACGAGCCGCGCCAGTTGATCGAGGACCTCGCGCTGGATGAGCCGCTTCAGTGGCCGCGCCCCGAAGGCCGGCTCGAATCCCCGCTCAGCGAGCCATTTCCTGGCCGCTGGCGTGACCTCCAGATGCATCTGGCGATCCGCAAGGCGATCGTTGACCTGGTTGAGCTGGATCTCCACGATTTCGCCGATCTGGTCCTGCGAAAGCGGCTTGAAGATGATGATCTCGTCGATCCTGTTCAGGAACTCGGGTCGGAAGTTGCTCCGCAGTGCATCCATGACCCGCGTCCGCATCTCCTCCTCGTCGCCCTCACCGAGCGTCATGATGTAGTTGGAGCCGAGGTTCGAGGTCATGATGATCACGGCGTTCTTGAAATCGACGGTCCGGCCCTGACCATCGGTCGCGCGGCCGTCGTCCAGGATCTGCAGGAGGACGTTGAACACGTCGGGGTGCGCCTTCTCGATCTCATCGAGCAGGATGACGCTGTAGGGGCGGCGTCGCACCGCCTCGGTCAGCTGGCCCCCCTCCTCGTAGCCGACGTAGCCGGGAGGCGCACCGATGAGCCGGCTGACGGAATGCGGCTCCATGTACTCGGACATGTCGATGCGCACCATCGCCTGGTCGTCGTCGAATAGGAACTGCGCTAGAGCCCGCGCCAGCTCGGTCTTGCCGACGCCTGTCGGGCCGAGGAAGATGAAGCTGCCCAGCGGGCGGTTCGGGTCAGAGAGCCCCGCGCGCGAGCGGCGGATGGCATTGGCAACGGCCATGATCGCCTCGTCCTGGCCGATCACGCGCTCGTGGAGGCGATCCTCCATCTTCATCAGCTTCTCGATCTCGCCTTCGACGAGCCGGCTGACCGGCACACCTGTCCAGCGGGAGACGATTTCGGCGATGTCCTCGCCGTCAACCTCCTCCTTGAGCAGACGCCCATCTTGTGACGCC
>DASUQU010000205.1:0-6967 GCA_036280495.1 Thermomicrobiales bacterium
GACGACCGCCGATCGCGGCACGACGGCAAGCGCGTCAGGATGCATGCGCTCGTAGAGCGCGTCGAAATCGCGCTCCGCTTCGAGCATCGACAGTTCGCGCGCGGCGTTGGCCGCCCCGGCCAGTCTGTGATCAGCCTGCGCGGCGGCTCCCATTGGAGCGTGGGTGATGAGGCTGAACAATAGGGCGAGCGCGACGATGATTGACCGAGACAAACGCATCAGATGAGCAGGAGACTTAGCGCTGCTCGATAGCAACGAACTTCTTGTCCGTCGGGCCAACGAACTCCGATTGCGGGCGGATCAGACGATTATTCGACATCTGCTCGAGCACGTGCGCTGTCCATCCTGTCACCCGTGAGACGGCAAAGGTCGGTGTAAACATGTCTCCCGGTAGGCCAACCGCCGAGAGCACCGCCGCCGAGTAGAACTCGACGTTCGTGTAGAGGCGACGACCTGGTTTCCGCTCGTGGAGCATCGCGAGCGCCCGTTCTTCAGTGCGGCGCGACAACTCGAAGAACTCGGGAGTACTGGCCTCGGCCGCCATCCCGCGCAGGATCTCCGCGCGCGGGTCCTCGGCCTTGTACACGCGATGTCCAAAACCCATGAGGCGGTCGCCGCGGTCGAGCGCGTCCGTCAGCCAGCGATCGACATTTTCAGCGGACCCGATTGCCTCCAACATTTCGAGCACCTTGGATGGCGCGCCCCCGTGCAGTGGACCCTTCAAGGCGCCGATAGCGCCGGTGACCGCTGAACAGAGATCGGATCCGGTCGATGCGATGACGCGAGCGGTGAAGGTCGATGCGTTCATACCGTGGTCAGCGAGGAGGGTCAGGTAGACCTCCAGTGGCCGCCAGTGTTTTTCCTCCGGCTCGCGGTCGAAGAGTTGGTAGAGATAGCTTTGCGCAGTGTTGTGCTCGATCCTCGGCGTCACCGGCTGCAACCCCTGCCGCAGGCGGAAGAATGCCGCCAGGATGCCGGGGAACTTCGCGGTCAGGGCAATCGCTTCGTCGAGGTCGGGAACGTCGTCGAACTGCTCGCCAGCGATGGCGCCGAGAGCGGAAACACCGGTGCGGAGGGCATCCATCGGGGCGGCTGCGGCGGGGAGATCACGAATAACGTCGATCACATGTGGCGGCAGGGGTCGCTGCTCGCCCAAGGTCCGCAGCAGCTGAGTCAGCTCGTCCCGTGATGGCAGGCGGCCTTTCCAGAGGAGGAACGCGACTTCCTCAAATGACGCCCGGCCGGCCAGCTCGTGGATGTCGTAGCCACGGTAGACGAGTTTGCCTTCCTCACCAAAGACATGGCTCAATGCGGTCGACGCGGCAACCACACCCTCCAGACCCTCGGGTTTCGGCAGGACGGGTTGGTCGGAAACGGCCGTGCTGCCGTTAGACCCGGTCATTCTTTGCTCCCGCTGGTCAAATGGCGCTACGGCGGATCGATCATGGTCTCGCCCTGCCGCTCTAGCGCCGCGACGCGGTCTGGTGGTCAGACCCGCGTGGCTTTTCTCGGGTAAATCGTAGCACGCTGGCGGTGTCTGACGGCACTGATGGGTGGTGTCAACGTCAACCTGAAAGTGGTAATGTACTGGCACCGGTGAAGCGAAAACCCGCCATCACCCAGCCGGCCGGGAGCCCTTCCCGCAGTGGACCATGATGTCATTCCGCGGAGAGGCGAGGGTGCGGCAACGAAATGTCGGTTCCCCACTCAAGCGAATGAATGCGCTGCGGTGGCTCTTCGGCGCTGTGGCACTATCCGTGTCGCTGGTCCTTACGTTGTCGCCACTCGTACTGGCGCCAACCGCCGCGGCTCCCCCGGAAGCCATTCAAGAGGCGACGAAATCCTCTGATATCACCCCGGACTCGGGAACGGACACTGAAAGGCCCCCCGAGGCCGAAACGCCTCCGATCCGCGACACCCAGGATCAACTCGTCTCGGACGTCGCTCCCCTGAATCGTGACAATGGCGATGACGGGAGCGTCCGTCTGCGTGGAGTGGAAGCTCCAGTCCAGCTCGAACAGCAGGAAGGGCAGGGCGCGGATCAACCGCAGGAAACGACCGAGTCAGCTGACACGCAGGAGAACGATGAGCACGATCCCGGCGACGGGCCGGTCCGAAAACAACATGAGCCGGCGACGAAACGGAAGCTGGACCGTGCTCAGCGTTATATTCGTATCTGGCCTATGCCGGCCGAGAGCTACACGTTCACCCAGCAGTTCGGGTGCGTGCCCCAACTAGGCAATCTCTACTTCCCCGGTGACGGATGCCCCGCCGACACGCCGGTGATCCACACCGGTATCGATCTGGCTGCGCCGGAGGGCACTCCCTTCTACGCGGCCGCATCGGGTTGGGTGACCCTGGCTGACTATGACCGACCCACGGCGGACGCCAATACACGGATCATCATTCAGCATGATGGACGAAATGAAAGGTATGCCACCGACTACCTGCATTGGGTCGCCAGCTACGTTGAGGAGGGCGACTACGTCCACGCGGGCGATCCGATCGGTGAGGTAGGCAACGTTGGGTTCTCGACCGGTCCTCACCTTCACTTTTCGGTGACCGATCTCGACACGGGCGAACACATCGATCCGTTGCGCTGGCTCCCAGACGAACCCGGATTGGAGGGTTATGTCAGCCGCATGCCGAATGCGCGGCTGAGACTGCCACCCGGGACGACTGCCGGACAGCCAGAATCCGCCGATCCCGCCCCACCACCGCCGGCGGTCAAGGAAGAGGTGCCCGAGTCTCCACCGGAGAAGAGCCAGCGTGGCGGAAGATCCGAGCGACGAGGCAATCCGAAGCGTGACGAGCGCGGCGCGGCGAGCGAAGATCCCGCGGCGAATGATGCCAAGCGACCAGGCAAGAAGCAACCCCGGGACGGAGCGGCGTCCGATTCGGCAATAGACGGATCGACGAGCGACACGACAAATGACCGAAATCGACCACGCGGGCGAGAACGAACCAGGGAACGCAACACGTCAGAAGACGCCACCGGCGTGCGTGAGGGCGGGAACGCTGATAGCCGGAATAATTCTGGCACGAGGGACCGGCGCGGAAACCGGGAACCCGGCAACGATGCCAGCGGTGGTGGGACGGAGAACGGCACGCAGGATCGCGGCGGAAGACCCGCACGCGACACCCCTCGACAAGAAGAACCGACCAAGCGAAACACGGCCAGCGGACGCGATGGCGGAGGCGGCAAAGCCCGGGACGAGGGCGCCAAACCTGAAACCCAAGCAACCGACAGTGGGAGTCCGAGCGTCTAGATCCTGTGACCCTCTCGGTATTCCCACTCTAGCTTCTGGCGAACTTTTGGAAACTCGGCCGCGATCTCCTCGAGGGCAGAGCGAAGAGCGGCCTGCTGCGCGGCATCCGGTTCAAGTTGAAGGTTCGGATAGACCGAGCGCGTCAGTAAGGTGCGCAGGGTCGTCACGAAGACCTCGATCTCACTGCGGGTCTCCTCCGAAAGGTGGAGGCGCTGCGCACTGAAGGCGTCGGCGAGCGAAAATGCGCGCTCTCCCACCTCGTTCCAGTTCTCCCAAACGAGAGCCTCAGGAAGAAACTCAATCGGCGGTGAGTACGCCTCACCGGGTAGCAGGATCGGATTCGTCACTGCGGCCAATGCCGCTTCCAGCCGAGCCAGGCGGGCGTACAAGTCCGCGCTGACTTCACGCCGGCGAGTTCCCGATCGGGAGCTTCCGTCCGCGGTCACGCTCGTCACCGTTGCCAGGAGATCCGCCCGCAAACGTTCCAGAGCGACGTCGCGACGTGCATCATCTGCCTCGGCCTGTTGGGCACGCTCGGACCGGGCTCGCCGCAACTCCTGTCCAATCTCCGCCGCATGCCGATCGACTGCCCGAGCAATCTGATCGAGGCGCTCCTCGTACCGGTCGAGCCGCGCCGCGAGCGTCTCCACCGGGCTGGGCACGAGGTCGAGGCGAGGGGTCTCCGGCATTCCCGGATGGCCAGCCGCCGGTCGCGACGACCTGAGATCCATCGCCGCCGGCCGCGGCGCGGGCGCTGGGCCGGCCCCGGGTGGATCAATCATTACGTCTGACGGCAGATTTCGCCCTCCAGGGCTGTCGAGCTCGCGTTCAGCCGCGCTCGCTCCACTACCGGATATCCTCAGGGCAGGGGGATTCCAGGGCAGCACGCCCTGCCGGGTTAGAGCCACAGCAGTCCCCCCAAGGAGCACAACGAGGCCGATCGCGGCTACGAGAACTGGTTCCAAGGCATTCCCTTTGTCGCGGATGCGGGAGCGGCCGCGTTACGTTGGCGACTATACCCCCGCTGAACGATCGAGCGCGATCTGACACGATCGGGGCCACGCGGTTGCTATGCAGTCGGTGACCGCCTGGCTTACTCAGCGACGCTCGGTAGCCCAGCCAGCGCCGCTTCGATCTCCGACTGCGGATGCTCGTAATCCTGCATCGATCCGGAAAGGTAGCTGTCGTACGCCGCCAGATCGAAGAAGCCATGTCCACAGAGATTGAAGAGGATCGTTCGTGCCTCACCCGCTTCCCTGGCCTGCAGCGCCTCGTCAATGGCGACACGAATGGCGTGGGACGGCTCAGGCGCGGGTACGATCCCCTCGCAGCGGCTGAAGAGCACCGCTGCCTCGAACGCCGCGCGCTGCTTGATCGCCGTCGCCTCGATCAGTCCCTCGTCGAGCAGCATGCTCACCAGCGGCGCGGCACCGTGATAGCGCAACCCGCCTGCGTGGATCCCGGCCGGAACGAAGGTGTGTCCCAGGGTGTGCATCTTCACCAGCGGCGTCAGTTGACCGGTGTCGCCGAAATCGTACGCGTAGGTGCCTCTCGTCAACGTCGGGCACGCCGCTGGCTCGACGGCCACAATGCGGATCGATTTCCCCGCCAGCTTATGGCGTACGAAAGGGAAGCTGATGCCGGCAAAGTTCGAGCCGCCACCGACGCATCCAATGATGACGTCGGGAAACGCGTCCGCCATCTCCAGCTGCTGCTCTGCCTCCTGCCCGATCACCGTCTGATGCAGGAGAACGTGATTCAGCACCGAGCCAAGGGCGTACTTCGTATCATCGCGCGTAGCCGCGTCCTCGACTGCTTCCGAGATGGCAATCCCCAAGGAGCCGTTCGAGTCAGGGTCCTGAGCGAGGATCGTGCGGCCGGCGTTGGTGTCCGTGCTCGGCGAGGCCACGCACTGCGCGCCCCAGGTCTCCATCAGTGCACGCCGGTACGGCTTCTGGGCGTAGGAGATCTTGACCATATAGACCTTGATCTCCAGATCAAAGAGGGAGCCGGCCAGCGCCAAGGCGCTGCCCCACTGGCCCGCACCCGTTTCGGTGGCAATCCGCCGCACTCCCTCTTGCTTGGCGTAGTACGCCTGCGGCACCGCGGTATTCGGCTTGTGTGACCCGGCGGGACTGCCACCCTCGTACTTGTAGAAGATGCGCACGCGCTCGGGCAGGTCCAACGCGCACTCGAGCCGGTGGGCCCGGTACAAGGGCGTCGGTCGCCACAATCGGTAGACTGCGAGGATCTCCTCCGGGATCGGGATGAAACGCTCGGTGGAGACTTCCTGGCCGATGACCGCCATCGGGAAGAGGGGAGCCAGATCATCCGGCCCGATCGGTTGATGCGTACCCGGATGGAGGACTGGTGGTGGTGGCTTCGGGAGGTCGCCCGCCAGGTTGTACCAGGATGTCGGGATGCTCTCCTCCGGCAAGAGATAACGAGTTTGCGTCAACATCGCTGCACCCCTTCGCAATGGATCGGGCTCATGCCGGCGCCGTGGCGGCGACCGCCCGAAAACCGGACTCCGGAAGAACACTGGCTACCAGCACGAACGTGCGCGCATGGTACCGGTGGGAATGTGACCCGGCAATGACGTACTTGACAGCGACCTCCTCTGCCATATGATGTGAACACCTCAGACAGTTATGCATCCGGCACCGCGGTGCAGCGGAGTCACCCGCGCCGCGAAGTCGGACCCGGCGCACCTGGCCTGAGCCGATCTCGCCGTCTGCCGGAGCGCGTGCGCTGCGGCCATCCGGAAGCAGCGCTTTATGCGTCGCGTCGCGATCGATGTTTCGCTCCAGTGCGCTCGTGCCCGTGTCACCGGACTTGCTGGCTCGGGACTGCCGCTGCCCGATGCCGCAGCCGGCGCGTTTCATCGACCGCTTGCAGGAGTTGGCGCGCCTCGGGGCCCTCCTCGTCGCCGACGACATGCACCTCCTATCCCTGACTTGTCTAATCGTCCGACATTACCACGCAGGAAGAATCAACCATGACCGCCGCTACTCCGACTGCTGACGCTGCTCCCCTGACCGTCGTGCTCGTGCACGGCGCCTTCGCTGATGCCTCGAACTGGGCCGGGGTGATCCCCACCCTGCAGGACGCCGGGCTCGGCGTCCTGGCCGCGGCCAACCCTTTGCGCGGGATCAACCATGACGCCGCATACATTGCGAGCGTCGCCAGTCAGATCCCCGGGCCGGTCCTGCTGGTCGGCCACTCCTATGGTGGCGCGGTCATCACCAACGCCGGCAACCGGGCGGATAACGTGCGCGGCCTGGTCTACGTCGCCGCTTTCCTCCCGGACGAGGGCGAGACGTTGCAGAACCTGGCCGAACAGGCGACCGACAGCAAAGTCGGGCCGGCGCTGCGACCGACGCAATATCCGACGAACGCGACGTCGGCGCCCGGCAATGAGTACATCATCGACCCGGCATCGTTCCACGAGGTCTTCTGCGCCGACCTTCCGGCGGAGCAGGCGGCGATCCTGGCGGTCTCGCAGCGCCCCCTCGCCGAGGTCTCGTTCGGCGAGATGACACAGGATCCGGCCTGGAAGACGCTTCCCTCGTGGGCGATCATCTCCCCCAGCGACTTCGTCATCGGCCCTTCCGGCGAGCGCTTCATGGCCGAACGCGCCGGGGCCACCATCACCGAGGTCGAGGCCTCGCACGCCATGATGATTTCGCAGCCCCAGG
>DASUQU010000206.1:0-16710 GCA_036280495.1 Thermomicrobiales bacterium
GTGATCTCGCCGAAGACGATTCGCCGGTGGACGACGATCGAGGATAGTCCCAGGTCGCGCATCGTCGCGTTGACCTGTCGCGGACCTCCGACGCGGTCGAGCAGCAGGTTCGTGGCGCTGTTGTCGCTGACAATGACCATCATCATCGCCAGGTCGCCCAGCGTCGGCTGCAAGCCGGGCCCAAAATCGCGCAGGATGCCGGACCCCATGACGACGTCCTCGGCACGCAACGTCACCCGATCTTCGAGATCAAGGGCGCCAGTCGCCGCCTGCCGGAACACCTCGACCAGCAAGGGGAGCTTGAAGACGCTCGCCGTCGGCATTGACCGGTCCGCGTTCCGCGCGACCTCCTCGCCGGTAGTGAGATTCATCGCGGCGAGGGCGACCTCACCACCTGCGTTGGCCACGATGGCATCGAGCGCGCGCTCCACCTGAGCCCGTGTGCCGATCCGCTTCACCTGCGCGCTCACCTTCGCACCCTTCCACTCGAATCTCTCCACCGGCGGTGTGCGCCGGTCATAATCTCCGCACGCGGCAGATGGTTGATCACCGGTGGGGCCGACTGTTTCCTGGGGAGGCATCATGGATTATGCGGCGCTGGCGCGCGAATCGCTCGGCCGGGTAGCGGCGAGCAAACCCCTCATTCACCAGATCACCAACGTGGTCGTCACGAACGACTCGGCCAATCTCACGCTGGCCTTCGGCGCGCTCCCGGTGATGGCGTACGCACCGCAGGAAGTCGCCGAGATGGCCGCCATCTCGCAGGCACTGGTGCTCAACATCGGCACCCTGTCCGAGGAGGAGATCGCCGCCATGCTCCTCGCCGGTATGGCCGCCGGCGAGAAAGGCATCCCCATCATCCTCGATCCGGTCGGAGCCGGCGCGACCACGTTCCGCACCGAGAGCGCCCTCCGTCTGCTGCGAGAACTGCCAATCACCGTGCTTCGCGGCAACCGGGGCGAGATCGGCGCCTTGGTCGGTTCGGGCGAGGTGCGCGGTGTCGAGGCTACCGGGTCGGAAGACCCGCGTCAGGTCGCGGCGGCGGCTCGTGACGCCTTCAGCATCACCGTGGCGGTCACGGGCAAGACCGACGTCGTCGCCGGTCCGGACGCGACCTATCTCGTCAACAATGGCTCGCCACTTCTGGCCGAAATCACCGGTTCCGGTTGCATGGCGACGGCGACGATCGGGATCTTCGCCACGGCAGGGAGTGATCCCGCATTGCAGACCGCGCTGGGTCTCGCCACCTACGGTCTCGCCGCCGAGCGCGCGGCGCGCGGAGATCCGGGCCCCGGCACGTTCCGAGCTCGCCTGTTGGATGAGGTTGCGGCCCTCCACAACACAGGGACGAGCGGGGTCAACGTTGAGGTGAGTCGTGAGTCGTAAGTCGACAAGGAAGAGCACGAGTCTGAAGCTGTGCGTCGAATAGCGCTGGTAGTGGCAACAGGTCCGGGATCGGCGCGTAGACTGAGAATTGAGGCGAGATGACAGAGGAACTCTGGACCGCGGTCGACCGCTACTTCAGCGATCTGCTCGTGTCTGCCGATCCCGCGCTGGAAGCGGCGCTCGCGGCAAGCGCGTCGGCCGGACTGCCGGCGATCAACGTCTCACCAGTGCAGGGAAAGTTGCTGCACGTACTGGCGCAGTCCATCGGCGCCCGCAATATCCTGGAGATCGGCACGCTCGGCGGCTATAGCACCATCTGGCTGGCTCGCGCATTGCCCGACGGCGGCCGTGTGATCTCGCTCGAAGCCGACCCCAGGCACGCCGAGGTGGCTCGCGCCAACATCGCCCGCGCGGGACTGGATGACAGGGTGGAGGTGCGGCTCGGCATGGCGCTGGACCTCTTACCAGGGGTGGCCGCGGAGGGTGGACCGCCGTTCGACTTCGTCTTCATCGACGCCGACAAACCGAACAATGCGGCCTACTTCGATTGGGCGCTGAGGCTCTCGCGAACCGGCAGCATCATCGTCGTCGACAACGTCGTCCGTGGGGGCGATGTGATCGCCGCGGCAAGCGACTCACCGGCGGTGCAAGGAGTACGGCGCTTCCTGGAAAGGCTTGCGGCCGAGCCACGGGTCAGCGCCACTGCGATCCAGACGGTCGGCAGCAAGGCCTACGACGGTTTTGCGATCGCGCTCGTGACGGCGACGGCGTAGCCCGCCGGTCTCGTCCACCGCGGAAGATTGGCACGGCTCACTCCACGGCTCATATACTCCCTGTGCCGCTCGCAAAACCGGGAGATACCGGACAGACCCGCATCACGGGGCAGCGAGCGTTCCACCAGCGTCGGGAACGGCCGGTGGCAACCCGGCCGCACGGCTCGTTGACCGGCGCGGGAGAGATCGATGCGTCTCTGTTCGCGAGCTGGTCCCACCAAGGCATTTCTCGGCCGGCTTTTCCTTGCCTTGTCGACCGTCACCCTCGCCCTGGTTAGCGCTGCGCCGCTTGTCGCGGCGTGGCAAACCGCACCGCCGTCGCTGCTGATCCCTCCCCCACCCCCCGCCGACCCGCCTGAGGGCTTCACCGTCGCCGAAACCGAACGTGCCCGGATTCTCGTCGAGCCGGGAGCCGCGCTTGACGCCGCTACCTTCGCGCGCACCTGGGGATTACTCATCGACGATGGGCTGGATCAGCTCGAGTCCTTCCTCCCACCACTTCGCGACAAGATCGATGTTTATGTCTATGTGAGCGAGGAATCGTACACCGCCGCGATCGCCGGCACACGTTGGCGCGAACCAGAAGCAACCGATGTCCTGGCAAATCCTGGACGGGGTGATATCGCGGTCAACGCGATTGCTCTCGCCCGTCGCACGCCGCTGGAGGCGGAGAACGCGCTGCGACACGCCATGTCTCATGTCGTCGCCAGGGAGGCATCCAGCGGACGCATCCCTCGCGGGTTCGACGAGGGGTTGGCGGCCTATTTCGAGCGGCCGGTAGCGGCCCGTTTAGCCAGGCACGCGGCACTGGTTCAAAACGCTCGCTCCGGGGGCGACCTGATGTCATGGTCGGATCTGAACCGTCCCGCGCCGCCCGATGCCCCACCGCCAGTGCTGATCGCCCACGCCTACAGCATGGTTGCGTTTCTCATCGACCGTCACGGTCCGGCCGTCCTCGGTGATTTCATCACCACGCTGGCTGAGGAGCCCGACTGGCGCGCCGTGCTGCGCACGACCTACAGCCGGGCGCCTAACGAACTGGAAGCCCAATGGGAGGAAAACCTGCCTCGCTGGACTGCCGGTGGCTGGCGCACGAACTTGCTGGCGGCATTCGACCTGCAACCGGCGCGAGATCTGCTCGAGCTTGGACATTACGCGACAGCCCGGCGCGAGTTGGAGCAGTCTCTCCGGCTCTTTACCGATCTCGGTGATGAGGAGGGTATCGCCGAAGTCGGGACGCTGCTGGGTCAGACCGATACCGGACTGCAGGCCGAGACGTTCATGTCTCAGGCACAGGCCGCGTTGGAACATCATGACTACAACCGAGCGCAGACTCTCCTGCAGCAGGCCCGCACCCAGTACGACCGACTCTCCGCGGCGCAGGAGCCAACTGAACTGATCGCCGTCTACGACGAACTCGCCCAAGCCGGCATGCAGGCGGGCCGCGATCTCGAGAACGCCCGCCAGCAATCACTGCGCTGGGCCGACTATCCAATGGCGCGCGCTTCCGCGCTGGCGGCGGGGGCCGGATACGCTCGCTTGGGCGATGACGCCGGCAGGACCCAGACAGCAGAGGTGCTCGAAGCTCTTGATGCACGCCAGCGCCGCCTCGTCCTCCTCTTTGGCGGCCTGGCGCTCCTCACCGCGGCGTGGTTGACCCTCTGGCTCTGGGCTCGTGGCGGCACTCAGCTCGATTGGGAGCGCTGATGCAACGCTCTGCTTCCCTTCTGCGGTTACAACCGGCAAGCGCTCCCTGGGAGCGGGCGCAGGCTGCGCTTGATCAACTTGGTCAGCAACTAGGCGACCCGGTCACCCGTCCGGCCTTCCTCTGGCGCGTGTTCTGGGCGCCGTTCTGGGTATGGTCCGATTCACCCAAGCCGGCATTGCCAGCGCGAACCGTCGCCCCGCCGCGGGATCTTGGTCTTGCCGGGGAGGCGGTCGTGACCGGTATCGACCGCGTACGCCGTCGTCTCTGGGTCACCCTGGCCGCGGCGGCGATTTGCCGCGGTATCTGGCTCGCGCTCGCCTTTGCTGGGGTGCTCATGGCGCTCGACGTCCTGGGTGGTCCCACGTTCGATCCGCGACCTGCCACTGTTGCTGGCGTCATGCTGCTGCTCGCCGGTCTGGTTCAGGCCGCGTTGAGCAAACCGTCCCGCCCACTGGCGGCGCGAATGCTCGACCGTACGTTCGGGCTCCAGGAACGGCTGAGCACCGCGCTCGATGACCTCGGTCTCGGCGTTCCTGGGCCGGGAGAGCGAGCCCCGGTCGTCTATTTACAGATGGCCGACGCCGCCAACGCCATCGCTGCCCTGCGCAACGACCGCCGGTTGCGCCCGGTCATCCCTGTGCGAGAGGTCGTGCTCGTCGTCTTTTGTGCCCTGGTCCTGGCGACCCTGGCATTCCTTCGTGGTTTGGGAGGCGGCTTGCCAGAGCTTGCCGTAGCCCAGGTGCCGCCCTTCACCCCCGCTATTGAACGGCCTGCCGAGCCTGAGCCCTCGGCTGCTGAGCTGGAAGCGGCAGCGATGGCGCCCACCGTCCAGGAAGTGCTGGAGCGCGCTGATCGCTCGGCTCAAACCCGGCGAGACCTGCAGGCCTTGGCGGCCGCGCTCTCCGATCACGCGGTGACCCGGCCGGCGGCCGAGGAGATCGCGCGCGGCGACTACGACGCGGCCGGCGAGCAGATTCGCGACGCGGCGGCGCAGGCTGGTGAGCTGTCGCCCGGAGCGCGTGAGGGGCTCGCCGAGGATCTGCAGCGCGCTTCGGAGACGATGCAGCCGGAGAGCAACGGACTCCACGAAGCATCGCGTGACGCCGCCTCCGGGCTACGCCAAGGCGATGAGGCCGCTCGCACGGAGATGAGGGATCTCGCCGACGCGGTGGAGCGCGCCGGAGAGCAAGTCATTCCGCAAGACGAGCTGGCCTCCCAGATGCGTAACGCGCGGCAGAGCCAGACCCAGCGGGGTGGCGACAGCAGCCAGTCAGGCGCCCAGACTCAGAGTGGCGATCCGAGCGCCGCCGGCGCGCAGTCGAGCGCCGCCGGTGACCCAGGAAGCGGTGTCGATGCCAACGCAGCCAGCGGCTCGGAAGGAGACGCGGCGCGGAGCGAATCTGGCGCCCAGCCCGGTGAAGATGGCGGTGAGAGCGCCGCGGGAGAGTCGGGGCAATCGAGTGAGAGCGGACGGGCCACTGCCCCCGGGGACGCGGATCAGCCCGGTCCGGGTGAAGGCGGGGCTCCCGCGGATGCGTCCCAACCTGGGACGAACGCTGATGGTGTGGAGAGCGAAGGAGACTCGGCAACCGCACAACAAGGTGCCGGTGCTGGCACCGGCGAATCCGGCGACCCCACCGGAGAAGAAGGGTCGGCATCGGCCGCCAATCTCTCGGTGGGCGCGGGCGAAGATCCCGCCGATGCCGATGTTTCGACCGGCGGCGCCGCCGAAGCCGATCCCGCTGCCCTCGAAGGCGCCAATCCTGGTGTCGCACTCCCAACCAGCTCGGGTCAGCAAGGCGTGCAGACCTCGTCCGACGGCGGGTCGGCGATGCGCGGCTCTGGCGCCGGGGTGACGGCAGGTTCCGGATTCGCCGTGCAAGGCGAAGTCGGTGACGCGGGACCGGACTCCAACCGGGTCCCCGCCGAGCACCGGGAAACGGTCGAGCGCTATTTTTCCAACGGAGGCGGCGAATGAGCGCCTCCGATATGCAGCCGGCAGGTGGGAGCAGCGGCAGGTTTGGGTCGATGCGCTCTCGCAGCTGGCGGCCGTTCTCGAAGCGCGCGACTGTCAGCATCGACCCGGCCAAGTCGGCCGCCGGTGATCTCCTGCTCGACGAGCGCACGCTCGCCCGCCTCCGCCGCCTCTCCCTGGTCGCCGGTCGCGCCCGCACCGAGGGACTAGCCGGCGAACATCGATCGCGCCGGCGCGGTGCGTCGCCGGAGTTTGCCGATTTCAAGCGGTACTCTCAGGGGGACGACTTCCGCCGCATCGACTGGAATACGTATGCCCGACTGGACGGCCTCTTCGTACGGCTGAGCGAGGTCACGACCGAGTTATCGGTCCATTTCCTGCTCGATAGCAGCGCCTCGATGGACTGGCGCGGCAACGACGACCGGCCGACGAAGTTTTCGACTGCCAGATGCCTCACCGGCGCGCTTGCGTATATCGCTCTCTGGGGATTCGATCGCGTCTCGATCGTGCCGTTCACCGAAGCGCTGGGCAGACCTTACGGACCGGTGCAGGGGCGGTCTCAGGTGGTACCCGTCTTGCGGCACCTGCAACGCATGCAACCGATCGGCGGGACCGCTCTGACGCCGGTGATCGAGGCCTACGCCCATGGTCGCTCCCGCCGTGGTCTCCTCTTTCTCATCTCCGATCTGCTTTCTGGTGAGCCCGAGGAGCTGCAAGCGGCTCTCCATGAACTGCGTGCCCGCGGCTGGCAAACGGCTGTGCTGCACATCGTCGACGAGGCGGAAATCGCCGCCGACGCGGCCACCGCCTGGTTGACGCGTGAAGATGATGGAATTGGAGTGACATCGGTCGAGCTGGTCGACCGGGAATCCGGAGCGATCCTGCGCCTGGCTCCTGACGACGACCTCGTGGCACGGTATGCCGCTGGAGTGACTGCCTGGCTCGAAGGTCTGGAAGCGGCGTGCGACGCGGAACAGGCAGCCTACGCCCGAGTCTCGACCGCCTGGGGCGTCGACGACCTGACCATGGCACTGCTTCACGAGCGGGGGGTCGTGGCGTGAACCTGCTCGCCCCACTCGGGCTGGCCGCCCTGGTCGCCATCCCGGTCATCATCCTGTTCCACATGCGACACACCACGCCGACTCGCCGCCCGGTACCGTCGCTCCGCTTTTGGGAGGCGGCAAACCCGCGACCAGCCGAGGCACGCCGCTTACGACGGCCACCACTCTCCCTGCCTCTCCTGCTTCAGATCGCCGCCGCCGCGTTACTCGCCATCGCGCTGGCACGACCTGCCACCGCTGCTCAACTGGCGGCTCTGGCGCCGGGGCTGCATGCCGAGCCGCGTCACCTCATCCTCCTGCTCGATGGGTCGACCAGCATGAATGCCACACCCGGTGCCACATCGCTCTCGCGCTGGGAAGCGGCCCGCCTCGAGGCCTTGGATCGCCTGGCTCCGCTCCGCCAGGGCGACGTCGCGACCGTGATCTTGATGGGCACCCGCCCCGTGACGTTGACCGCAACCGACGACGCATCGCTCGTCGCTCTCCGCGAACGATTGGCGCTGGTCGCCCAGCCGGGAGGACGCGCCGATCTCGATGGTGCCCTGGCGCTGGCTGGCGATCTCTTTCTGCCGAATCTTGACCGGGAGGTGGTCGTCATCAGCGACGGCGCAGTTAGCGCCGACCCGGCAGTCGTGACCGGTGTTCACGCACCAGTGACGCTCGTGATCGCGGGTGGAGCTGAGGACGATGAGGAGCGCGCCAATCTGGCCGTCATCGATATTTCGGCCAGACCGAGCCCCAGCCGTGACGGCACCGTCGGGCTCTATACCTCGGTTGCCAATTTCGGGCCGCAGAGTCTCACCGTTCCGGTTTCGCTGCAGGGCGATGGGCTCGAGATCGGCCGTTCCGACGTTACGATTGCCGGAGGGGGAGCCGTTGAACCGCTGCGCTGGCTCCTGCCCCCCGGTGTGACCGAGCTCACCGTACGCATCGAGCAAGCCGACAACCTCAGCGCCGACAATACCGCATCCCTGCTCCCAAGCGAAACAGCCACCACGACCATCGCACCGCGCATCCTGCTGGTCTCAGACCTTCCCGGTGCGCTCGCGCGCGCCCTTACGGCGATCGAGAACGTTCAGCTCACCATTGAACCGAGTGACAATCTGGCCGCGATCGCCGCTGGTGGCTACGATCTCGTCGTCTTCGACCGCACTGCACCGTCCACCGAGACTCTGTCGAAGATCGACACCGCAAGTCTCTGGATCGGGCCTCCGGTGGGAGGGCCGTTCGCGGTGACCGAGGGCGTTACCGATCCCGACGTCGCACGGGTGCGTGCCGGTGATCCGCTGCTGGAAGGTGTCGACCTGTCCGGCGCCACCCTTGGACCGACTTCCATCTTCACGCTCGGTGCCGGAGACGAGGAGATTGTCGGTTCCACCGATGGTCCCCTGCTCTTTCGCACCGAGATCAACGAGCAGCCGGCCGTGGTTCTGACCGTCGACCCCGAGACGTCCAACTTACCGAAGCGCGTCGCGTTTCCAGTCCTGATTGCGAACATGGTCGAGGCGCTCGCTCCCGACGGCATCCCAGCCGCAATACCACTGGGAGAACCGCTCGTCTACGAGCCGCGCGCATCGACAGCCTCGGTCGAGATCGTCCCACCTTCCGGCGAACCCGCGCTGCTCCCGGTCTTTTCCACGGGGACTCAAGATGAGGGCGATACCGCGACCGGCTCGATCGCGCGGGACATTGTCTACACGGACACCGGTGCTGCCGGTGTTTACACTGTCACGGAAACTGACGCCGCGGGGATCGATCTCGGAACGACCCGCTTCGTCGTCAACGCCGGTCATCAGCGGGAGTCGGACCTCCGTATCGATCCGAATCTGGCGTCGGCGCTGGCCGCGGCATCCGGGTCCGGTGTGGCGGCTCAGCGAGAGGAGCGCATCGATCTCTGGCCGATGCTGGCCCTCGTCGCCCTGCTGGTCATCGTTGCCGAATGGATAACGGCACTCTGGCCATCCGTCCGGAGAGCGACGAAGCGGCCCATCCTTCGGGGTGTGACGTGACGTCCCTTGTTTGGGCGCGTCCAGATGCGCTCTGGCTCTTGATCCTGGTGCCGCTCTTTGCGCTAACAGGTATCTGGCTGGGGACTCGCCGTGGTCGACTGCCGCGGCTGGCGCTGCTGTGGCGGCTCGCGGTCGTCACGCTGCTCGCGCTCGGTCTGGCCGAGCCGATGATTGCTTCAGGATCGGCTACGGGCGGTGTGGTCTTCGTCGTCGACCACTCCGACAGCATCACCGCCGAGGCTCGGGATGCGGCAGATCGCTGGCTGCGGGATGCCTTGGCCGCCGCACCTCTCGAGCGTCGGGCCGCTATCGTGAACTTCGGCGCCAAACCGGTCCTGGCCACGGCACCGGGATCCGCTCGCGATCTCCTCGGCGAAGATGCGGCAGCCGAGGTCACAACCAACGGCGCTACGCTCGATCCCACGTTCACCAGCATCAGCGCGGGGCTGGGCTTGGCCCGAGCCTTGCCACTCGGTGGCGGTCGCCGCATCGTGCTCGTCTCCGACGGCGCTGAAAACGTCGGTCAAGCCATCGACCAGGCCTCGCAGGCCTCGCTCGAGAGCGTGCCGATCGACGTCCTGGCTCTTCCTGGGATCAACGACTCGGACCTGCGGGTCGATGGCATCTCAGCGCCGACGTCCGCTTGGGAGGGAGAGCCGATCACAGTGCTGGCTGGCGTCGAAACCGGTCGTGACGGACCAGCCACGGTCGAGCTCCTCGTCGATGGCCAGGTCAAGACGAGCGAGGAGGTCGATCTTGAGGAGGGTCTCAGCTCGCGCGCCTTCACACTCGATGACCTCGCCCCCGGATTTCACTCACTCGAGGTGAGAGTCCAGGGCGACTCGGAAGTGGATCGCCGCCCAGGCGACGACCGCGTGCCACACGGCATCGTCGTGCGTGACCGCCCGCGCATCCTTCTCATCGTACCGGAAGGCGCCGACTCCGGTGTCATGCAAGGGATCCTGGAGCGAGGCGGGTCGGAGGTGACCGTCACGGAACCGACTGGCATCCCCTCCCGACTTTCGGAGCTCGGCGCTTGGGACGGGTTCGTGCTCGACAATGTTCCAGCAGCGGCTCTGACGTTCGATCAGGTGGCCGGCCTGCGCGAGGCGACACGCTCGCTTGGTCGCGGTCTGGTCGTCATCGGCGGCACTACCGCCTACGGACCCGGCGGCTACGCCGGCACCCCGCTCGAGGACGCCCTGCCGGTCACGGTGAAAGTTACCGACGGCCGGGAGCGCCAGCGGGTCGCGCTGCTGCTGATCATGGACAAGTCGGGGTCGATGGGCTACGACCCACTGGGCGGTAAGGGCAAGATCGAGATGGCCAAGGAGGCAGTACGCCTGGCCGCGCGCTCGCTTGCCGAAGGCGATCAGGTCGGCTTGATCGTCTTCAACGACCGTCAAGAGTGGATCGTCCCGCTGACCACGATCGGCGACGAGTCGACGCGGGCCGCTATCGACCGCAAGATCGCGGCGATCGAACCGGACGGCGGCACCGAGATCCTGCCCGCGCTTTCGGTCGGACTCGATGCCATCCGCAATGCCGAAGCCGATGCCCGGCACATCGTGCTCCTCTCTGACGGCAAGGCCCGCACCGGCACCCGCGAGAGCTATCAACGGTTGCTCGATGACGCCCTCGCCGACCGCACGACGCTCTCCACAATCGCAATTGGCGAGGATGCCGACACCGACCTCCTCAACTTTCTGGCCGACGAAGGGGGCGGGCGCTATCACTTCACGGTCCGTGATGAGGAAATTCCGCGCTTGACGCTGGAAGAGGCTCGCAGCGCCGGCAGCCAGTCGGTCATCCGAGGCGCATTCAGACCCATCCAGACGGCTCCCAGCCCGATTCTGGAAGGAGTCGACCCGGAAAGTCTGCCCGACCTGGCGGGCTATGACTTTGCCGAGGCGAAGCCGGACGCGCAGGTGATCCTGACCTCCGACCGCGAGGATCCCGTGCTTGCCAAATGGCAGTATGGGCTCGGGCGCGTCATCGCCTGGACGGCGGACAACGGGTCGGACTTAGCCGCACCATGGACGATGTGGGAGGGGTACGACGACTTCTGGGCTGCCGCCGTGCGCTGGGCACTTCCCGACCCGGAGCGGCGTCCTTTGACCGTCTCCACGCACCGGGATGGCGCGGATATGGTCATGACCGTCACCGCAGCGGGCGAGAGCGGGGATTTCGCCGACTTCCTGCCGACATTTGCCACTGTTACCTCATCCTCGGGAGAACCGGTCGTGACCCAGGAGTTGACGCAGACGGCCCCAGGCGAATACACGCTGCGTCTACCAGCTCCGGCCCCCGGTGCCTACGCTGTCGAGGTGCGGCAGGAGCGGGCGAGCGGCCCGCTGGTCGAAGTGGCGGGCATCACCGTGCCGCCGTCACCGGAGACGCTCCCCGCCCCAGAGGGTCCTTCCCTCCTCGCCTCACTCGCCGCCCGCACTAATGGTCGGGCGCTCTCCCTCGACGATCCCGCCGCGGTCTGGGACGCCGCCACCTCCAGTGGAAGTCCACTGCGCGAGCATCGTGCGGTATGGTACATCCCCATTGGCCTGGCGCTCGCGCTCTTCGTGATCGACATTGCCGCGCGAATGGGTGTGTGGCCGATGTTGCGTCGGCTTGTGAGCGGGTCCGCGCGCGCCTGACCCCTCCCCTACTGCCCTGTTACGCTTCCGCCGCGTCCGGCGAGGACGCCGTCGTGCGCGGGGATGAGCCATGATCCAGGTCATCGTGCATTCCAGTCCGAACGGGCCGGTGTCCGAAACGCGCCTCGAGGATCTGAGCGAGCTCATAACCCACCGGCAGACGACGCTCTGGGTCGACGTCGTCGATCCGACTCCCGATGAGATCGCGCGTATCGGCGAGGAGTTTCACTTTCACCCGCTTGCCCTCGAAGATGTGACACGCGGTGGGCAGCGGCCAAAGGTCGATCAGTACGACGGCTACCAGTTCATCGTCTTCTACGGGTTGACCAGCCAGGACATGGTCGTCGCCGCACACGAGGTCGATATCTTCCTTGCCAAGCACTACTTGGTGACGTTCCACAAGAGCGACCTGCCGGTCATGGCCCAGACCGCCGAGCGCTGGCGGACAAATGCCGCCGCGCTGGGTACGCATGGCGTCGGGTTCCTCCTCCACTCCGTGCTCGATGCACTTGTCGACGGCTACTTTCCGGTCCTGGACGATATCGCTGAGCGCGCGGACACCCTCGAGGAGTCGATCATCCTAGCGGGACAACCGACGCTGCAAGCAGAGATCCTCCGCCTCCGGCGCGATCTGTTGATGATCCGCCGGGTGGCTGGTCCTGAGCGGGACGTGATGAATGTTTTGATCCGCCGCGATCCCCCACTCTTCAATGTAAAGGAGGTTGTCTATTTCCAGGATGTGTATGACCATCTTCTGCGCGTAACGGATACCGTCGACATCTCTCGCGACATCCTGTCGAGCGTGCTCGACGCGAACCTCTCGATGGTCTCCTACACGCTCAATGTCGTTGTGAAACGCCTCACGTCGTACTCGATTATCCTTATGTCAATAACAATCATCGCGGGCATCTACGGCATGAACTTCGTATTCATGCCTGAGCTCGATTGGCGCTGGGGCTACCCTTTCGCGCTGGGGCTGATGGTGCTCATAGCCACCATCGAGGTTGGCATCTTCCGCCGCATCGGCTGGCTGTAACCATGATCATGGGGGCTGGATCGCAGGTGATAGTCAATCACCTATGAACCGTCACCCATCACCTAGTTACAACTGAAGCAGGAGCAGCCCGGCGATGGTCATGTAGATTAGCAAACCGGTGGCGTCGACGAATGTTGAGATCAATGGCGCCGAGACGACCGCCGGATCGATGCCAATTTGCTCCAGCACAAGCGGCAGCACCGCGGCGACGGTTGCCGACCAGAGCGCCACGCAGGCGATCGTCGCGCCGACGACGAGACCGATCTGGAAGCCCTCGGGAAACCCGACGCGCAGATAGCCGACGATCCCCATAATCAACCCGACGGAGAGGCCGACAGCCATCTCCTTGGCCAGTACCCATCCCACGTCAACGAGGCGAACTTCGCCGACTCCGATCGCGCGCACCAATGTGGTCACCGTTTGACTCCCAACATTGCCGCCAATGCCGATGATCAGCGGGATGTAGGGAATCAGCGCAGGGACACCTTGTAACCGCTCGGAGTAGTGCTCCAGCACCTGGCTGGTCAGGAGTCCGGCGACGAAGAGGATCAGCAGCCAGCCAATGCGCCGCCGCACCAGCAATCCCGCCGTGGCGAACCGGTACGGCACGTCGAGTGGCTGCGAGCCACCGATGCGCTCAAAGTCCTCGGTTGTCTCTTCTTCAAGGACGTCCGCGACGTCGTCCTGGGTGATGATGCCGAGGAGGTGGTCCTGCTCATCGACCACCGGCAGTGCCAGGAGGTTCTTATCGACGAGGAGATTTGCGGCCGTCTCCTGATCGGCATCGGCGCGCACACGGATGGGGTCGGCGACCATGACGTTGCTGACCGGGGTCTGTGGTCGCGTCAACACGAGATTGTGGAGGGAAAGGACGCCAAGCAAGCGCTCTTCGGCGTCGATCACATAGACATAATATATCGTTTCTGCTTCCTCGGCGACACGACGCAGGAGCACGATCGCGTCGTCGGCACGCACTTCCGGGGAGATGGCGACGAACGCCGGAGTCATCCGCCCCCCTGCGGTATCGGGCGGATAGATGGAGAGCTGCCGAATTTCGGCGGCTTCGTCCGGCTCCATCGCCTCCAGAATCTGTTCCCGATCTTCGGAGGAGAGCTCGGCGACGATGTCGGTGGCGTCGTCCGGATCGATCGCCTCGAGGAGATCGGCGGCTTCCTCGCGGGAGCGCAGACGGAGGATGGCCGCGGCATTTGCCGGATCAAGCTCCTCCAAGATCTCCGGAATCTCGTCGTCCGGGACCGACTCGAGGAGGACGATGACCTCGTCTTCATCCAGCCGCACGACGATGTCGGCCCAGTCGGATGGTCCGAGGCGATCAGCCAGACCACGGATGCCGAGCTCTTCGCGCTCCGCGATCAGGTCACGGATTTCGTTGAGCAGCTCGTCCGTGGCCATGCGCGTGCCAAGCCTCGTGAAGACTGTTTACGGTTTGTCCGTAGTCAAAAAGACGACCTGCGCAGGCAGTTCGACGTTCGTCCTAGGGTCCTAGTGCTGATTGACCGCGCCGGAGTGTAGGAGCGCTTCACGGGGGAGTCAAGCGGGGGCTTGAACCGCCGAGTCATTCCGGTGTTCGACGATTGGCGCCTCGACAGCATGCTCCACCCGGGTGGACGCGGAAACACCCGCCAGGACCGAGTTCAGCCAGCGCGCCGCTTCCGTTGTCCAGTCGGAGAGCTCCTCATAGAGCCCGTGGCGCCCGTCTGGATACCAGAGCAAGGTACCCCGCTCACCGACGGCCGCACAGAACCTGATCGCTTCCTCCGGTGGGACGATGAGGTCACGACCGGCGCCGAACACAAGCACTGGACATCGCACGCGCCCGATGATGCCGGACAACGCGAACTCGCTGCTCAGTTTCGTCAACTTTTCTTCGCCGCCGGCGATAGCGGCCAGATGCCTTACCAGCAGCGGTTGAGCCCGCGTGAACCATGGTCGGGGATCAAAGGGCGGCGTCACGGCCACGATGGCTCCCACCCGTCGGTCACTGGCGGCGACCAGGGCAGCGACGGCGCCACCCAGGCTGAATCCAACGAGACCGATGCGGGTGGCATCGATCGCTGACTCGCTAGACATAACAGTGGTGATCCCATCCATGAGATCACCGCAGTCGGGAGTCGGCGCTACGTGCAGTGCGCTTTCTCCACTCCCGGGCCAGTCCAATGCCAGCACGGCCAAACCGTGGTCGAGAAATGCCTCGCTCCACAGGAGCGTCTCTTCCTTGCTGGTCGACGATCCATTGAGCAAGACCGCTAGCGGCACTGGGGTAGACACGTTCTCCGGCAAAGCCAGATAGCCCGGCAGATGAGTGGTTCTCCAGGGCGCTTCAATACGTCGCACCGCTGGTCGCAACAACGGCAATGATCGAGCGTAGAGTGATGAGGCCGAGGCGCGCAGCGCCCGGATCTTGCGCGGGTCGTCGAATACCAGCATTCCGGCCAGATGGTAGGCAAGCGCCGCGTGTTGCTGAGAAAGCGCCGCCGCATTTTCCTGGCCAACTCGTTGGTGGATTCGCCCTTCACCGAGAAACCGTTGCGCCGCCCACGTCCAGGCCAGATCCCAGTCCCGCACCGACCGCACACGGCGCAGGGCGTGTTCGGTCACATCAGCCGGGAACTTCATCGTCGCAAGCCGACCCTGGTTCGCTCCGACCGGCAATACCCTCGCCCCAAACAGGCGAATCAGGAGATCGACGCGACGCCTATCGGCGAAGGGCGCTAGCCGCCAGGCAACGCCGGTTGACCGGGGAATCCTTGGCTTTTTGGAGATCGAGGTACGGTCCGCTAAGGCACCCGGGTCCATACACGTTCTCGCGCTTTGGCGAGCGCTGCTTCGACGGCATCCGCATGCTCGGCGAACCGGCACACGATCGTCAAGCGGTCGACCCGGGGCATGGCGCGGCGCAGACTCCCAACGAGCTCATCGACGACTGCCACGACCATCGCGTCGACATCCGCCTTCGCCGCCAGCGACTCCACTCCCAGGAGCGGCATGGCCACCGTTCGCAGGCGGCTCTTCGACGCTACAGTCAGCGCCGCGGGGACCGCTCGCCGCACATCCTCGATACCGGCTCGCTCGCCAAGCGCCGGATGAATGACCGCGTGGACGACGGCACGGATGCCCCGTTCTTCCAGACCGGACGCTCCGGTCATGACCGCCGTGCCCAACTCGAGCGGAGCTAGGCTCATTGCCTCTCGCTCGATTTCGGATCCGCCCAGAGAGCGCAACCCACTCAGACCTGGTGTCGCGAGTGGTCCCAGGACCCCACGCCGGTTGGCCGCGACCACGATCACCTCAGCCTCCTGGCCGAGCAAATCGCCGACCGCGACCGAGACGGTAGTACGTCCAAACCGGAACCCCGGCCTGTCGTTGCCTTCGTTCACGTGCATCCTGACCGGGGCGGGGGCGCGCTCAGCGTACCGCAGGCCGAGGAAGACCGCCAACCTGAAGGCCGCGGCTGCCGCAAGCTCGAACGCCTCTAATTCCGAGAATACCTAGGAAATCTCTCGCGCGTCGCCCGCCTCGGTCGGAACGACGATCTCATCTACCGGCTGCGTGGGACCGTCCGTCGGGGGGACGACCTGGTAGGTCGCGTTGTCATAGGTCTCGTCAACCACAGTCTCGATCGTACCGCGCATCGAGTCACTCCCCGGGATGTATTCCGGCGTATCACTGCCAAATCCCGCGGGGATGACGACCGCCAGGGTCACCGGGTCGAGTTGCGCGCCGGTGGTGGGATCGATCAGCAACCCTGTCATCGGATGGACGAGATAACCGGTCCGGGGATCAATGATGCGGCCATTGATGAGATCGAGCAGGTAGCCAGTGGTGGGATCGATCAACAGCCCGGTGGTGGGGTCGATCTCCAACCCCGTAGCCGGATCGTATTGGGGCGCCGGCTCGGTTGCAGTGGCCGGATCGGCTGCCGTCGACTCCGTCGTGGCGCCAGTCGTCTCATCCGTCGTCTGGAGTAGTGCCGCGGACTGCCCCAGATCAACTGGCGCCATCGACCAGCCCATAGCATCGTCGATGTACGCCGACTGCTGGTTCTCTTGAGACGGCCCGTCCTTCGATGACCGCTCGCGCTTCTTCCCTG
>DASUQU010000207.1:0-3323 GCA_036280495.1 Thermomicrobiales bacterium
CTCCAGATCGGCCAGGGGATCACCCACGCGATGCGAGTCAGGGTCTTGACGACGGCGAGGATCGTCCGATCGAGATGCCTGCGATTGCTCTCGGATTCCTGATCCAGTCCGGTCGTGGCCATGAACGCTCCTACCAGACGAACCCGAAGGCCCTGGTCGCTTCCGGACAGAAAAACGCTCTGAACTTCGCAGTCCGTGCAGTATAGACGCGGTCGCGGTGATGGACGTTACCGCGCGGAGACGGGTTCCTCCACGAAGCGGCTCAGACGCAACAGACCGATGTCATGCCGGGTCTCACCGTTCTGCGCGAGATCGGCCAGGACCTCGCCGATGACGGAGGCAAACTTGAAGCCGTGCCCGGAGCACGGCGAGGCGACCACGACCTGGGGGAATTCCGGCAGGACGTCGACAATGAAGTGCTCGTCCGGGGTATTCGTGAACATGCAGGTGCGCAGGGCCATCGTCGGGCCGTTCGCAGCCGGAAAGTAGCGTGCGGTGGCCTCGCGCAGCGGCGCTTCGTCGGCGGCGTTCGCCTCCCGCTGGAAATCGTCCGGGTCGACCCGCTCCTGCAGATGATGGTAGAGACCGATCTTGAATCCCGGCACATCATATTGCGGAAAGCCGTAATATCGCCCTTCCGGAACCATCAGGTTGAACACCGGGAAGCGCTCCGGGGCGAAGAGCGCCGGCTGCAGGGGCGCGAACCAGCCCAGCACCTGACGCTCCGGTTCAACGAGGCCGGCTAGCGCGGGGACGAGGGAGGCCATCCAGGCGCCGGCTGCCAGCACGAGACTCCCGGCCTGGTAGACGCCCCGATCGGTAGTGACGAGCACACCATCGCCGAGTGGCTCCCAGTCGATGACTCGCTCCCGAGCCCGAATGTCCGCGCCCACCCCCAGCGCACCCTCGACGTGGGCGCTGATGCAGCGCTCTGGGAGGAGAAAGCCGCCGCGGGGTTGGAACAACGCCAGATGGCTTGGGGGTAATTGGTAGCCGGGATAGCGCGCTGTCAGCTCGGCGGAAGTGAGCACCTCGTGCTCTAGTCCAAAGTTCTCACAGGAGGCGAGTGCGCCGGTGAAGACGATCTCGTCCGGTCCACTGGCGTCGATGGTGCCGGTGACCTCGAGCAAACGGCGTTCGCTCTCTCGTTCCAGATCATCCCAGAGCTCGAAGGCGCGCAGCAGCAGGGGTACGTAGGAAGGGTGCTCGTAGTAGGCGAGACGGATGATGCGGGTGATGCCATGCGATGAGCCCATGGCGTGGGGGATGTCGAAGCGCTCCAGTCCGAGAGTGCGCAGGCCGCGGCGCGCCAGGTGATAGCAGGCGGCGGAGCCCATGCCGCCCACACCGACGACGATCGCGTCGTATATCCCCGGCGAGCCTACCGGCGTCGTTGTCATCGTCGTCCTTCCTCTCGGATCAGGCACGGCCGGCCGCGCCGACGAGCCGGATGCGGTGCCTGGCGGCCTCCATTACCGCGTCTCGGGCATCGCCGAGGACAGCGCGGGCGTCCGTCTCATGTCCAGGGGCGCTGGCGCTCTGGCGCAAGATGTCCATGAAGACCCGCTGTAGCGCGGTCGAGAGATTCACTTTGCGGATGCCGGCCTGAACCGCGCGCACGAGCAGGGCGTCGTCGACTCCAGACGAGCCGTGCATCACCAGCGCGGCGTCGACGTGGCGAGCGAGGTCCGCGATCCGTTCGACGTCGAGGACTGCCCCGTTTTCGGTCATGCCGTGGATGGTCCCGATGGCCACCGCCAGCGCATCGACGCCGGTCTCCCTGGCAAACCGTCCCGCTTCCTCGGGATCGGTGAGATCGGCCGGCAACTGCACGTGGCTGGCGTGTCCGACCTGCCCCAATTCGGCTTCAGCGGCGGCGCCTCGCGCGTGAGCGGCGGCGACGACGGCGCGCGTGTGGCTGACATTCTCGGCGTAGGGGAGGTCGGCCCCGTCGTACATCACCGACGTAAAGCCCTCGTCCAGCGCGGCCTGACATTCCGCCAGACCGGGGCCATGGTCGAGGTGCAGGACGACCGGAACCGGCACCTTCTCGGCCAGCGCTGCCGCCAAAGCCGCCAGCGGGCGCAGTCCGGCGTACGCGATCGAACGTGGGCTGATCTGGACGATCACCGGCGCCCGCTCGGCCTCGGCCGCACCAAATGCCGCTTGCAGCATCTCCAGGTTGAAGATGTTGAATGCCGGCACCGCGTAACCACCGGCACGAGCCGCCGCGAGCACCTGCCGACCACTTGTCAGAGCCATTCATCCTTCCCCTGGCATCGATGCGCCTCCGAGAGTCGTATCGTACCGGAGAGACGCTCGATCTCTGCTGCCGAGTGACGGGAGCGCGTGATGACCGATGCTGACCTCGATGTCCTGACCCTGGGGATGATGATGGGCGAGGTTGTGCCGCCGCGCGCGGGCGCGGGCTTTGGCGACGGCCGCGGACTCGTCCTCTTTCCATCGGGCTCGATGACGATCTTCGCCCTGGCGCTGGCCAGTCTCGGGGCACGGGTCGGACTCCTCTCCCGGGTCGGAGACGACGATCTGGGGCGCTGGATGCGAACGCGGGTGGAAGAAGCAGGCATCGACACCGAAGGCGTAACCACCGTCGCCGGGCAACTCACGCCGCTGGCCCTGGCCAGCGTCGATGCCGCGGGAAACAAGTCATTTAACTACTACCGTTTCGCCGGGATCAGCGATCCCCTGGCAACGCTGCGCGCCGCGGACGTGCCAGATGCCGCATTGCGTCGAGCGAGGGTCTTCGATTTCGGTGAGGCGAGCCTCCGCTCGCCAGTCATGCGCGCTGAAACGCTGGCAGTAGCGCAACGCGCGCGCGATCTGGGGCTGGCAGTCTGCTACACCCCAAACTACCGAGCCTCTGCCTGGAGCGGTGGAGCCGCCGAGGCGGCGGACGTGCAACGGGCTGCCCTGGCGCTGGCGGACGTCACCCTGATGAACGCCGAAGAGAGCGCCCTCCTTTCCGGATTCCCCGATACCAGCGCCGCTGCCCGCCGCATCGTCGCTTTGGGACCCTCCGTCGTTGTCATAACTTCCGGGAGAGAAGGCGCGATCGTGGCCATGGATGATGAGATAACTCGCATCCCGGCCGTTCCCGTCGACGTTGTCTTCGACATCGGTGCCGGTGACAGCTTCCACGCCGGGTTTCTGGCAGCCTGGCTCGCGGGTGGCGACCCGCTCGCCGCAGCCCGCTTCGCCGCGCATGCCGCCGCGCTGAAGATCAGTCGCGAGCCGTTACCCGAGCTGCTGCCAACCCGTGACGAGGTCATGGCGGCGATGGAGGCGGCAGGAGCCTGAAGGAG
>DASUQU010000208.1:0-7444 GCA_036280495.1 Thermomicrobiales bacterium
CGGATTCATCGGCTCGGAGATCGCGGCAGCCCTGGCCATGAACGGGAAAGAGGTCGTGATGATCTTCCCCGAGGCCGGCATCGGCAGCCGCCTCTTTCCAACTGATCTAACTCGATTTCTCAACGACTACTACCGGGAGCACGGAGTGGAGGTGCTTGCCCATTCGACGGTCACCGACGTCGTCATGCGCGGGACCAGGTTCGCTGTCAAGACACAGGACAACGCGGCCGCGACCATGCGCGAAATCGAGGTCGACGGGATCGTGGCCGGGATCGGCGCGCAGCCCAATGTCGATCTGGCCCTCGCAGCTGGTCTGGCTGTCGACAACGGGATCGTGGTCGATCCGTTTCTACGCACCAGCCACCCCGACGTTTATGCGGCGGGAGACGTTGCGGCCTACTGGCAGTCAGCGCTGGGTCAACGCCGTCGCGTCGAGCATGAGGACAACGCCACGACGATGGGTCACCTCGCGGGACGAGCGATGGCCGGTGAACCAGCGCCCTATGAGCACCTCCCGTTCTTCTACTCCGACATGTTTGATCTGGGCTATGAGGCGGTCGGGGATATCGATTCCCGATGCGAGGTGGTGGCCGACTGGGAGGAACCGTATCGCGCGGGTGTCTTGACGTACCGCGGCGAAGGTCGGGTGCGAGGAGTGCTCCTCTGGAACGTCTGGGATCAGCTCGATGCGGCCCGTGCTCTGATCGCCGATCCCGACTCGATCGACTCCAGGCAGATGACCGCGGAGATCGTTGGCGTGCGGTGATCGCTCACCGCCTGAGCCGCAGCCGTTCACGTGTGCAACGACGTGCAACACCGAGAGGAGGATTGGTCCGTGTCGATCGTGGAATTGACGAATGGACTCGAGAAAACAGTGGAAGAAGTTGATTCCGTCGCGGTTATGGGTCTCCGCCGCCGTGACATTTCAGTTGAGCAGCTGCGCCGGTTCGAGCAGTACGCGGCGGAGATGTTCAGCGCGTTTGGCATGGAGCTCGACTCGTCGGCCACCGTGGACACCCCGCGCCGCTTCGTGCGGGCGCTGCTCGATGCGACGGCTGGTTACGAGGGTGACCCCAAGCTCCTGACCGTGTTCGAGACCGAGTGCCGCGGTGGCCCGGACTGTCGCCTCAGCCAGGTGATCGAAGGGCCGATTCAGTTCTACGCGCTATGCGAGCACCATGCGCTCCCGTTCTACGGGCATGCCTATGTCGGCTACATCGCTCATGAGCACATCATCGGCATCTCCAAGTTGACGCGGTTAGTCCGTCTGTTCGCTCGGCGCTTCACCGTGCAGGAGCGGGTTGGCCAGCAGATCGCCGATGCCCTCGACGAGATGCTGGCTCCGCACGGCGTGGCGGTCTACCTGGAGGCTCACCACCTCTGCACCCAGATGCGAGGCGTGCAGGAGGTCTCGCCACTGACCCGGACCACCTTCTGGCGTGGCGCGTATGAAAACAATCCTGCCCTCCGCTCAGAGTTCTTCGTCGCCTGCGGGCTGCAGCGATGAGCGGCCTCGCGCCATTGCAGGATCTCTTCGACGCGGCCACCGGGGAGGAACTGCCGCTGCCCGACACGATAGCGAATCTCTACGGCCGGCTGCGGATGCCGCGGCACGCCGCCCGGCCGCATGTCATTGGCAACTTCGTGGCCTCGTTGGACGGAGTCGTTTCGCTCGGTATCCCCGGCAAAGCGGGTGGCGGCGAGATCAGTGGCTTCAACCCTCATGACCGGATGGTGATGGGTCTGCTGCGCGCCGCCGCCGACGCGGTCATCATCGGCGCGGGCACGTTGCGCGCGTCGTCCGCGGACCACGTCTGGACCGCCGATTACATCTACCCGCAACTCGCCGATGCCTATCAGGAGCTGCGCAAGGCGCTGGGCAAGCCGGAGCCGCCATTGAACGTCGTCGTTACCGGTGGCGGCGACATCGATCCCGAGCGGCGCCTCTTTCGCGCGGGCGCCGTGCCGTCGCTGATCGTGACGACCACCGCCGGCGCCGAGCGCCTGCAAGATCATGATCTGCCCCCCTCGGCTCGGGTCGAGGCTGTCGCCAAGGACGCACCGCTTTCCGCCCAAGCAGTGCTGGACTCGGTTGCCCGTGCCCGGAAAAGCGATCTGGTGCTGCTCGAGGCCGGTCCGCATCTGATGAGCGACTTCGTCGCCGAGCAGTTACTCGACGAACTGTTTCTGACGCTGGCGCCCCAGGTGGCAGGCCGGGACGGCGCGATCGAGCGACCCGGACTCGTCAACGGGAAAGTGTTCGCCCCCGACCACTCCGTCTGGGGAACGCTCGCCGGCCTCAAGCGGGGCGGCGACCACCTCTTCTTGCGCTATGCGTTTGCCAGGCCGTGATCGATATCGGCGCAGAGCCGGGGGGAGGTTGCGGTGTCCACGGCAGTGATTCGCGTTGGTGAGCTGGAGATCGACATCCTCCACCGCCGGGTGCGGGTCGATCGTCATGACCTGCACCTGACACCACTGGAACTGAGCCTGCTCTACCTACTGGCCACCAACGCCGGACGGGTCCTGACGCGCGACGAGATCCTGGACGATCTCTGGGGGGGCGATTACGCGGCCGAGAGCAACGTGGTCGACCGCCAGATTCGCACGTTGCGGGCGAAGCTGCGGGACGATTGGCGCCACCCCAGGTACATCGCCACGGTCCCCGGAAAGGGCTATCGATTTGTGCTCGCCTCCGACCAGGCGACCGCATGACGAAATCGTCATGACACGTCGCGGTCTCGTCGATACGCTCTGGATGAATGGCGAGTTGGGGCCGCAGTCTGCCCAGTCCGCTTCTCGACAGCGCCGGATTGGAACCAGCTCGACAGTGAATCAGGAGGGCGACATGACCAACGAAAGCGCCGAGCACCTCACGCAAACTTCTGGCACGTCCGCGGAACCTGGCGTCACCCGGCGGGTCGCGCTGGCGGGCGCCGCCGGGCTAGTTGGCACCGGCATCGTCGGCGTCGCTGGCGCCCGCGCCCAGACGGACGACGCCACGGCTACGGCCGGGGAGCCGAGCCTCTACGACCGGCTGGGAGGTATCTTCGCCATCTCCGCGGTTGTCGACCGGTTCAGCGACGAAATCATCACGAACCCGAAGCTCAACGTCAACCCGGCATTGAAGGCGTGGAACGAAACAGAGGCAGCGACCCGATTGCCGGGTCTCAAATTCATGCGGACCCTCTGGATCGCGTCCCTGGCCGGGGGGCCCTTCGAATACACAGGGTTGCCGCTGGAGGAAGCCCACCAGGACTTTCATCTCACCGCCGACGAATTTTCGGAGGTCGGCGCGGAGATCGTGCGGGCCCTCGACGCCTTCCAGGTGCCCGAACGCGAAAAGCAAGAACTTGTAGACGCCTATATGCAGTCCATGCCCGAGGTCGTATCGTCTTCCGAGTAAGACGCCTCGAGCGTAGTGCCGAGCCCGCAGTAGTGGGCCGTCGTCAGAACCGATGCCCTCGATCAGGCATGCGGCTCTTGGCTGATGCGCCCATCTCTCGTGCCCTATCGGCGGCTGACACCTGACGCGTCAGCCGCCGCTCAGTTGCACCCCCTTGGTCTCGCCACCACCCTGGCCACAAGCTAGTACCTGCTAGTCGCTAGCCATCAGCTTTCCTCGCTGTGGTACCATTTCTGGTCGGATAGAAACCGGAGGCGGCCATGGCAGACGGTCCAACTCCGGAGCAGCAGGACTTGCGCGCCATCGGCGTCGCGACAGGGCTGGGATGCTCCATCGTCGCGGCGCTCGTCTTGTGTATTGGCGGCGGCGTCTGGCTCGATTCCCGGTTCGGCACCTCGCCGGTGTTGACATTGCTCGGTGTGGCGCTCGGGTTGGTAGTGGCCGGTTATCAGCTCTGGGAGCTGACAAAAGTTGGCAGCAAGACAGCGCGACCGGGACCAATGACCCGGACGCTCTCGCGCTTGCCCATGCCCTCGCGACGCGCGGCGCGATCCTTGCATGTGCGGGATGAACGCGCGCCGGCGCGCGAACAGGATGGAAACGAGGAGTAGCGCCCAGGGATGGAGATCCACATCGCAATCGCCCCGGAAACCCTCTTCACCGTGGGTCCTGTTGACGTGACCAACTCGATGTTCATGATGTTCGTGGTCATGGGGCTGCTGCTCATCGTCGGCACGGCGCTCGCGCGCAAGGCCAAGCTCGTTCCCGGCCGCTGGCAAGGTCTCTTCGAGGTTTCCGCCACGTTCATTCTGGACCTGGTCGAGAGCACCGGGGGCCGCAGCTTTGGTCGCCGCATCTTTCCGCTGATTGGCGGCGTCTTCATATTCCTGCTGATTGCGAACTACACCGGCATTCTCCCCGGCGTCGGCACGATCGGCATCTACCACACGGAAGAGGCGGGCGCGGAAGCCGACGAAGCCGACCAAGGTGCAGGCACGGCGGTCGAGAGCACGGCCGTCGAGGACCATGCCGTCGAGAGCGAAACGACCGCGGTCGATGAGGAGCACGCCGACGAACCGCACACCACGCTCGTGCCGATCTTTCGACCGCCGACCGCAGATCTGAACATGACGCTTGCACTAGCACTGGTGACATTTACCACTGTCCAGGTCCTGGGCATTCGCGCCCACGGCGTCGGCGGCCGCATCAAGCACATGGCGGACCCGCCGTTCATCTTCCCGATCGAGCTAATCTCGGAGTTCGGCCGCATCATCTCGCTGTCGGCCCGGCTCTTCGGGAACGTGCTCGCGGGGGAGGTGCTGCTGGCGGTGATGTACGCGGCAGCAAACCTGGCCAAGTTCGCGATCGTGCCGCTGCTGGTGCCTGTGGTCTTCATCATCCTGGAGCTCCTCTTCGGGACGATTCAGGCGCTGGTCTTCGCATTGCTGACGGCCATCTACATCACGATGGCCGCCGGGGACAGCCACGGCGGCGAGCATCATGAAGCGCACCCGGATGAGAGCCACGGACCGGAGCCGGCTACATCGGCGCGCGTTCCAGCCGCGGCTGGCGACTAGCGATCGGGTTTTCGTAAGAGGCGTCACGCTGGTGACGCCGACGGGACTGAGATGTGCAGGGCGGAAGGTCCGCCCGTAGGCAACACGAGCCGCCCGGCAAGGCGGCCAGGGGAGGAATCGGGAATGGAAGTCGATGCGGCAAAAGCGCTGGGTGCGGGCCTCGCCATCGGGCTTGGTGGCATCGGGCCCGGCATCGGTATCGGTTTCATCGGTCGCGGCGCGATGGAGGCCATCGGCCGCAACCCTGAGGCCGCCGGCGAGATCCGCACGGTCATGATTCTCGCTGCCGCGCTGGCCGAGGCAGTCGCGATCTACGCCTTCGTTATCGCGATCATCATTGCATTCGTCGTGTAACGAGGGTAGCTAGGTGACGGGGTGGCTGGGTAGCAGGGCAGAAGATTTCCCTGCCACCCCGTTACCCTGACACCCCGCCACCTGACAGGAGACCGTTTCGTATGGCCGCACTTGGTATCGACGCCTGGGGTCTGGCGGTCCAGATCGTCGCCTTCCTCGTCTTCATTTACCTCTTCTGGAGGTTCGCCCTCGGCCCCATCACCAACATGCTGGACGAGCGCTCGCGGCGGATTTCGGAGAGCATGGCGGCCGCCGAAGAGATGAAGGCGGAGATGGCACGCGCCAGCGTCCGCAACGAGGAGATCCTCGCCGAGGCACGGCAGCAGGCGCAGCAGATCATCAGCCAGGCGCGGGAGGTTTCTGAATCGACCATCGCCCGGGCTCAGCAGGAAGCAGGCGAGCAAGCAGAGGAGTACCTCTCACGCGCGCAGGCAACCCTGAGGCAGGAGACGGAGCAGGCTCGCCTCCAGCTTCGCCAGGAGCTTGCTGACCTGGCGGTGATGGCCGCGGGACGGATCGTGAGAAAAGAGCTCGATCCCGCCGCGCAATCGCGCATCATCGAAGAGACCCTGGCCGAAGCGACCGCGCCCGCAGACGGGCGGCGCTAAGAGGCCAGGAGGGAAAGGACACCCGTGGCCAGCAGCGCGGCAAAGCGGTACGCACAGGCGATCTTCAGTCTCGGCCAGGAACAGGGGTCACTCGACACGTGGGGCCAGGATCTGGCCATGCTCTCCCGGGTCGTCTCCGACGAGCGGATTGCAACCTATTTGACCAACCCGAGCGTCGCCGCGGAGCGCAGGATCGAGGCGCTGGAAACCTCGCTCAACCTCAATGTGCAAACGGAAGCGCGGAACCTTGTCCGGATGCTCGTCGAACGCAACCGAACGATGCTCATCCCTCAGATCCGGGAAATGTTCGACGATCAGCTGCGCGCGGAACGGGGCATCGCGGTCGCCGAGGTGACGACGGCGGAAAGGCTCACCGACGCGGAACTGGATCACATCCGCGAAAAGCTGGAAACGATGACTGGGAAGAAGGTCGAGCTGGCGCTCAAGATCGATCCGGACATCATCGGCGGCATCATCATCCGAATTGGCGATCAAGTAATCGACGGTAGTGTGCGCAACAAACTGGAAAAGATGCGCGCCCGGCTTGTCGCCGGACGACGCTAGCCTAACGAGACGACTGCAAGCAGGCGACTAGAGGAGCAGATCATGGCGGTGCGACCCACCGAAATCAGCGACATCATCCGGCAGCAGATCGCGGGCTTCGACGACACCACGTCGTTGACCAACGTGGGCACCGTCGTCAGCATCGGCGATGGCATCGCCAACGTCTACGGTCTCAGTAACGTGATGGCCTCCGAGTTGGTCGAGTTCCCACGCACTGGCACGACAGGACTTGCCTTCACGCTGGCCGAGGATTCGGTCGGAATTCTCGTACTCGGCGATTACAGGAACATTGAAGAAGGTGATGAGGTCCGGTCAACGGGCCAGGTTGCCTCGGTCCCGGTCGGCGACGCCCTCATCGGCCGCGTCGTCAACGCGCTGGGCGAGCCAGTCGACGGCAAGGGTCCGATCGTGACCGACAAGCGGCGGCCGATCGAGATCATCGCTCCCGGCGTCATTCAGCGCGCCAACGTCGACAAGCCGCTCCAGACCGGCATCAAGGCGATCGACGCCATGATCCCGATCGGCCGCGGCCAGCGCGAGCTGATCATCGGCGACCGTCAGACGGGCAAGACCGCGATCGTCCTCGACACGATCATCAACCAGCGTGACACCGATGTGATCCCGATCTACGTCGCCATCGGTCAAAAGCAGGCGCAGGTGGCGCAGGCCGTGCGCGTGCTCGAAGAGAACGGGGTGCTCGACAAGTCGATCGTCGTCGTGGCCGCCGCCTCCGACCCCGCAACCCAGCAATTCCTGGCGCCCTTCGCCGGGACCGCGATGGGCGAGGAGTTCATGCACAGCGGCCGGCACGCGCTGATCGTCTATGACGACCTCTCCAAGCACGCCCAGGCCTATCGCGAGGTCTCGCTGCTCACTCGCCGCCCGCCGGGCCGCGAGGCATACCCGGGTGACGTCTTCTACCTGCACTCGCGCCT
>DASUQU010000209.1:0-3253 GCA_036280495.1 Thermomicrobiales bacterium
GTCTTTCTCCTGGCTTCGCTCGGGCTCGCCTTTGCCGAGGCACGCCCGCTGCTTCTCCTCCTGTCGGCGATCTCCGGCGTCGGACTCGCCTACCTGTTTACCACCACCATGCCGTTCGTCATCGCCTGGACCCGGCGCGACCAGCGGCAGTTCGTCTCGGCGCTCTCGTTCTCGGTTGCCTCTCTTTCGTTGACGTTCGGATCACTCCTGGGTGGCTTCTTGCCGGACGTGCTGCCCGGCAGCGATCTCCAGACCTATCGCTGGACGCTGGTAGTGGGTACGGGCATTGCCGCACTTGGTCTCGTCCCGATGTTCCTGATGCGCGCCGCGCGGCAGGGCCGCGGTCTGCCAGACCCAACCGCGGTGAAGGAGGCGGCTGACCCCGGTGAGCGACGGCGTGTGCGCCAAGACCTCACCGTTTTCGTTCTGGTAGGGGGATTGATGGCGGTTGGGGCGGGGATGGTCTTCCCTTTCTTCAATGTCTACCTGACCACGCTGGGAGCGGACTCGACAACCGTTGGCTATGTCTATGCGCTGGGTGGCCTCAGCGCGGCGGCCGTCGGACTGTCGGCCCCGCTCATCTCGCGGCACCTCGGATCGCTCGTCGGTGTGGCGGTCGTCAGATTGTCGATCGTTCCTTTCTACCTCGCGTTGATTGTGACGCCGACTTTACCGCTGGCCGCTGTGACGCACATCGTGCGGCAGACGAGCATCTCGATGGCCTGGCCGATCGATTCGACCTTCATCTCCGAAGTTCTGCCCCCCCGCGCGAGGACCCGAGTCTACGGTTTGCGCGCGGCCGCATGGAACCTTGGGTTCTCCGCGGCAAGCCTGGTCGCGGGGGTTCTCATCGTCAATGTTGGATACCAAGTGACATTTCTCGATCTCGTCGTCTTCACCGTCCTGGCAATGGTCATTTTTGTCGGCTACTACAGTCGACATCCACGCGTGCGCTCAGGCGAGCTGAGCACTGCCTTGCCACGCTGGCGACGCAGTCGGCCGCCGTTGATCGATGCGCTCGCGGATGAGGCGCCATGACGAGACCCGTCTTCGAACCAGGCCTGTCACGACGCGCACTCGTCGGGGTTTGCGGTCTTCTGCTGACCCGGTCACAACGTGCCCGTGCCCAGGAGAGCGGCGTTGATGCGCTCGCCGCGGCGATGACTTCCCGAGAGCGTGCGGCTCGGATGTTCATGTTCCCGGTTTCCGGGACGGTGCTGAGCGCAGAGGATGAGGCGTGGCTCCGGACGCTCAAACCGGCGGGGGTCATCCTGGTCGGCGACAACTTTGGCACACCTGAGGAGGCGCGAGCTCTGGTGACCGCGATCCACGCCACGAACCCGAAGCTGCCACCGCTCGTTGCGCTCGATCAGGAGGGCGGCATCGTCAGTCGCATCGCCGATGACCCTGCTCCCGACGCCCCGACGATGGGTCAACTCCCCGCGACCGAAATCTCCGCGCTGGCGCGGGCCCGCGCCGAAAAACTTGCCGCCTACGGGTTCGACGTCAACTTCGCGCCAGTCGCGGACGTGGCGTTCCGCCCGGATAGTTTCATGGCCGGGCGAGCCTTCGGCGATGACCCCCAGGTCGTGGCCGAAGACGTCGCGGCATATCTCGCGGGCGTGGACGACACCGGCGTCCTGCACGGCGTCAAGCATTTTCCGGGACATGGTCGCGTCTCAGCTGATTCCCACGAGGCATTGCCGGTCCTCGAGGTCGATGCCGCCACGTGGTGGGAGGAAGACGCGCTGCCATTCCGGGTTGCGGTCGAAGCTGGCGTGCCAATGGTGATGCTCGCTCACCTGGCCGTCCCCAGCTGGGACGAGTTGCCCGCGTCGCTTTCGCCAAAGTCCGTTCGCGTGCTGCGGCAGGATCTCGGGTTCACCGGCGTCGTCGTCACCGACGATCTCGGCATGGGCGCGCTGGCGGCCTGGACCTCGTTCGAGATCGTCGACCTGGCCGTCGCGGCCGGGAATGATCTCCTGCTCTTCGTCGTCACGAACGCCGAGCCGGAAGCGCTGGTAGATCATCTGGCAGCGCGCGTCGATAGCGGCGATATCCCTCCTGAGCGGGTAGCAGCGAGCGTCGCCAGGCTGCTGCGCATGCAACTCGGCACGCACCGCTAATTGCGGACCTTTCTTGCTCAGCTGGTGCCGGGCGTCCCGCTCACGCCGAGGCGATCCGATTCGGCGCGCAACGCGGCAATGACTTCCGCGATCAGCTCCTCAAGCGGGACTCCCAGGCGCTCCGCGCCGCGAACGATCTCCTCGCGGCTGACTTTGGCGGCGAAGGCCTTGTCCTTCATCTTCTTGAGCACCGATTTGACTTCGACGTTGTGGATGCTCTTGTCCGGCCGGACCAGGGCGACGGCGATGACGAATCCGCTCAATTCATCGACGGCGGACAATGTCTTCTCCAACGCGGATTCCGGCTCGATGCCGCTGTAGTCGGCATGACTGAGGATCGCGCGGCAGACGGTTTGTCCCCACCCGCTATCACGGAGATGGGCGACCCCCACGAAGGGATGGCCATCCGGCGCCAGCTCCAGATTGGGGTGCTTCTCGAAATCCATATCGTGGAGGAGGCCAACGGCGCCCCAGAGATCCTCGTCCTCGCCGTCACGTCGCGCCACGTAGCGGAGGCACGCTGAAACCGCCTCGCAGTGTTTGCGTAGGCTTTCACTTTCTACCCATTCATGGAGGAGGGCCCGCGCCTTCGGGGTCAGCGGGCGCTCGATGTCGATGGCATGCTCCTCGAATGCGGTAGTTTCCAACCTCGTTCCTTCCGTCACGGGTAATCAAGCTCACCCTAACTATGCGCCGTTGGATCTCGGGCTCAAAGCCGTCACTGGGAGATAGTCGCCCGCGGCGCGAAATCGTGCAATCGGTAGCGAACACAGTGGTCGCGCGTCCACCCAATTGACCTCGGAAGACCCCGGTGCTACCCTTGGCAGCGGGATTAGTCAATCATTGAATAGTCCGGTGGATGGTCCGCCGGAGAGCCAGTGGAGAGTACGGATGGTGGCGACAAGCACCTCGATCAGCCCTATCCGGCTTTTCCCCGTTGGCGAGGCGATCGCACCGGTCACGGGTGTGGCCAGAGATGCATTTGGCCGCGCCATGACCTACCTGCGCATTTCGCTGACCGACCGCTGTAACTTCCGCTGCGTCTACTGCATGCCGGCGCTGGGGATGAAGTTCCAGCCCAAAGAGGAGCACCTCACCGACGACGAACTCTTACGCCTGATCGGGCT
>DASUQU010000210.1:0-10777 GCA_036280495.1 Thermomicrobiales bacterium
AGACCGACCACGTTCTTGGCCTGCGGCGCAGCGTTGGAGATGACCACGCCGCCGTAGGAGTGGCCGACCAGCAGCACAGGACCCGGGATCTGATTGACGACGCTGGCGATGTAGGCGGCATCACCGCTGACACTGCGCAACAGATTGGCGGGAGCCATCACCGGGATGCCTTCCGCTTGCAGCCGCGAGATGACCCCAGCCCACCCGGAGGCATCGGCAAAGGCGCCGTGAACGAGAACGACGGTCGGGCCGGCGTTGGTCGTTGGCGTTGGCGTGGCTTGAGCCATGTGAACTCCTTTTTCAATGGAAGATCCGTTAGGTGCGGATGCGGACAGCGCCGACGCGGGGATCATGCCTCTCGTGGTGGCCAGGGTTGCGAGCGCACCCGCTCCCGCGAATCGTTTGAGGACTGTCCGGCGAGAGACGCCGCGACAGAGCGCGCGAGTCAGGCGATCGAACCTGTTTTGGTGCATGACGTTCCCTTTCCGGGGATCCGTGACCACTCCGATGACGAAGCTGCGGCACCCCTGATGTTGCCCCTCCCCCGGGGAACACATGTTAACGGAACGCCTCGATTTCGGAACCGGCTTGCGGTGTAGACCTCTGCGGTGCGGATCAGGCACGTCCGATCTCGCGGGTCACGCTGATCGAAACCGAGAGGGTCGCACCTTGCACCGCGCCGAGGAACGTGCTTCGACGATCGCGCGGGCAGCATTGACTCCACCTGCTCACTTGACACCCATGCGGGCGATCCGCACTATTCCGCATTCGGTCCGATTCTCGGGCTCCGAGTGGTGACCATGACACGCGCCACGCCGGCTGACCGTTCCTCGAGTCCACCTGCCGAGGTGATTCACCTCGTCCCGCCTCAGGACGCGTGGGCTCGCCTGCCACGGTTCCTGACTCCTTTCGTTGGGCGGGAACGCGAGATCAGAACCCTCCAGTCGCTGCTGCGGTGCCCCGACGTGCGCCTGCTCACATTGACTGGACCCGGCGGCGTCGGGAAGACGCGGCTGGCCGTCCGGGTGGCCGAGGAGGTCGCCGGCGCCTTCGCTCATCGCACGGCCTTCGTCTCACTCGCCTCGCTCCATGATCCCGATCTCATGTATCCCCAGATCGCCGCCGTGCTTGGTGTCCGTCAGGGACTGGAACGCTCCCTCGTCGACCGGCTGGTTGCCTGCCTTGGCGGTGACCCCTTCCTCCTCCTGCTCGACAACCTGGAGCAGGTTCCCTCTGCCGCCCGGCACATCGCCGAACTTCTCGTCGCATGCCCTCAGCTGACGGTGCTCGCCACGAGCCGGGCTTCCTTGCACGTTTCCGGCGAGCGGACGTTTGCGGTCCCTCCCCTGGCGCTCCCCACGACCGGCGCTCGCACGAGCGAATCGCTCACGCTCAACGACCTCGCCCGCGCCGATGCCGTGCGGCTCTTCGTCGAGCGCGCCCAGGCCGCGCGCGCTGATTTCGCCTTGACCGAAGCCAACGTCGAGGCGGTCGTCGCGATCTGCCGGAAGCTCGACGGTCTCCCTTTGGCCATTGAACTGGCAGCCGCACGGCTCGGGACATTGCCGCCGGCGAGCTTGCTCACGCGGCTCCAGCACCAGCTGCCGCTCCTCGTCGGCGGCCCGCAAGACGCCCCGCCACGGCTCCAGACCATGCGCGATGCGATCGGCTGGAGCTACGGCCTCTTGAGTGAGGAGGAGCAGCGCCTGTTCCGGCGCCTGAGCACCTTCGCCAGCGGCTTCACCTTGGAGGCTGCGGAGCAAGTAGGGGGGCTTTGCGCTCCTTCTCTCCCCACCACCCTCGACGGTATCGCCTCACTGGTCGACAAGAGCCTGGTGCGACAGGTGGAGGAGCCAGGGAGCGAGCCGCGCTACGCAATGCTGGAGGTGATCCGCGAGTTTGGGTTGGAGCGTCTTGCGGCGAGCGGAGAAATGGCCGCTTCCTATGACCGATTGCTGAGCTGGTATCTCTCCCAGGCACAGCCGGCGGGGTGGCGGTGGGGTGTGCCGATGAACCAGACCGACGCCGCCTGGTTCGCCGGTTGGGAGCGGGAGCTCACTACCGTCCGCTCCCTGCTCGCCTGGATGGAGACGGAGGGCGACATCGAGCGCGGCCTGCAGCTCGCCAGCGCGCTTTTTCTCTTCTGGTGGGCACGTGACCATCTCCCGGAGGGCCGCGGCTGGCTCGAGCGCGGGCTTGCCGCCGGGCCGCGGGTCTCCCCCGGCACCCGCGCCCTGGCGCTCTCTGTCCTCAGTGCCATCGCTCACCGCCAAGATGACAACGCGTGGTCGGCGAATCATGCCCGGGAAGCGCTCTCGCTCTTTACCAGGATCGACGATGAGGAAGGTGCTGGCCACGCGTCATACCTGCTCGGCATTGCGCTCTACCGCCAAGGCGACCTTCTCGCGGCTGAGCGTTGCTACGAACAGGCAATCACCTTGCTGCGACCTACGCAGAAAGACGCGACGCTGGAGAACGTCATCGCGGCCGAGGCAAGGCTTGGCATTGCCCAGATCGCCCGCGACCGAGGTGATCTCGTGCGGGCTGCCTCGGTCTATGACCAGACGTTGCAGTGGCAGACACTGGCTGGCGTTACCTGGGGAGCCGCCTTGAGCCGCTACGGCTATGGCACGGTGACCCAAGCGCTGGGCGACGTGCCACGCGCGCTGGCGCTCTACCGCGAGAGCATGCACTACTGGCGGCAGATCGGTGATGACGGCAGTGTCGCGGTCTGTCTGGAAGGGATCGCCAGCGCCCTCTGCGCGGCCGGAGTCCCAGCGCAGGCGGCACGGTTCCTCGGGGTCGCGCAGGCGTTGCGCGAGGCGGTCGACGCCCCCGTTCCCTGCAACGCGCTGGCCGCCTACGGTGGGCTGGCGCGGTCGGTGCGCGACTCCCTGGGTGAAACCGCCTTCAATGAGGCATGGCTCGCCGGGCACCGGCTCTCCGGAGATGAGGCCATCGCCGAGGCGAGCCGTTCCATCTCAGCCCTTGTCCATCCAGACCGTCCAGCGCCTACAACCGGCGCGCCGCCATGTCCTTCACTGACGCGACGAGAACGCGAGGTGCTCAAGCTGGTGGCCACTGGGCATGCCGATCGCGAGATTGCCGCCGCGCTCTTCATCAGCCGGCGCACGGCCTCGGAGCATGTCAGCCGCATCTTGCAGAAACTCGGCGCCCGCTCTCGCACGGACGCGGCGGCGCTCGCCGTCCGGTTCGGCCTCGCGTAGCAGCCCATACTCAGTGTCGCGACACTGAGAAGGCGTCATTCCGAGTAGACCGTCAAGGCCCCGGTGTCATCCTGAACGAAGTGAAGGATCTCGATGCCCCATCCAGCGAAGAGCGAAAAACGAGATACTGCAAGTTCGTTCCTCAGCACGATGCGATTGGCGTGATCCGGTATCGAGTCCGCAGGCGAACGTGCAGAATCTCGTTTCCGCGCACCACCGCGAAAACCGACGGGATTCCTCGTGTAGCGTGCAGGTCCTCGGCATGACTCCGTGAAGTCGAGTCGAGAAATCGATTCGCAAAACCCGGAATCCTCCGGGTATCCCTCTCGATTAGGATGCGCTGTACTGGATACTGACCGGCCAGCGGTCATCCGGAGTGAAGCGCTGAGCACGATCGGAGGAACTTCTATGGAACCCGTCCAGCACACCGGCGTGAACCGAACCGAAACACCGAGCGTGAGTCGCCGCGCGGCCGTCGGCCGCCTGGTCATCGGCGGTGCGGCAGCCGCGCTGCTGGCGCCGGGCCACGCCGCGGCGCAAGATGCCACCCCCGCTGCCGGAGAGTGTGTGGCCACCGCCCCGCCCCTCGAAGACGGCATCGGCTTCGCCCAACTCCTCGTCGGCGGCATCATCCACGATATGCCGGCGGGCCCGATCGAGGTGCGCATCTCCCGCCTGGCCATGGCCCCTGGCACCACTATCGAGGCCTCCGCTGTCCCGTACCCAGCACTGATGTACATGGAGACGGGCACCACCGCCTGCCCAGGCGGCCCCGGTCGCATCGGCTACGGTCCAGACGGCACCATCATCGAGGAGACGACCGGGGAGGGGATTCAGTACACCCCGGCTGGCGCGACCCAGTACATCCCGGCCAACGTCCCGGATGGAGCTGGCAACGAGGGACCGGGGCTGATGAGCTCGATCATTATCGAGTTCGTCCCGGTCGAGCAGACCGCGACACCCACAACCTAGGGCACAGGGCCTGTCAATTGTGCAACGGAACCTGCTCGACGATGAGAAGGCGGGACCGGCATGCCGGTCCCGCTCCTGCATCTGACTCTCAGACCGTGAATCAGTCCGCCCCGTCGGACTCGGCCCACGCGATGACGGCGTCTCCCACTTCGCGTCCCAGTTGGACGCCGGTCTCGGCGGCGCTACGGAAGTGGATGCCGGCCCAGACGCGCGAGGCGGCGTTCTCATCCGCCCGCGACTGGAAGAAGTGCTCATCGCGCGGGAAGAGGTAGCTCAGCACCTCCGCTGTTCCACCTAGGGTGGCGGCGTGTCCCGACGGATAGTCAGGGATCGGGTAGGTCGGCAGGATCGTGGTCAGCGTCGAGTCGAACTGATTAGGCCTCGCCGTCCAGTAGTGAAACTTGGCATCCCACACCGCCACCGTGGCATCGAAGCTGGCCACGCTGACCAGGGCATAGGCGCGGGCAGCACGGGGAGGATTCGTATCCCACCGATACTCCCACAGCTTCTGGGCTAACTCCGGTCCCCAGAGGAAGTGGAGCACCGGCGCGTAGTAGAAGACGACCTGATTACTGGAGAAGGGGACGGTATCGGGCGTCGGCCGTCCAGCGGGATCTTGCGGCCAGAACCAGAGCTCGCTATAGGGGTGGGCATCGCGCGGGTAGGTCTTGACCTCTTCCAGCTCCGCGGCCCGCTCGGACGAATCATGGGTCGGAGGTGGTCCCGGACGGAATTGATCGCCGCTCTCCAGAACCCATGTCTTCCACGTGCCCAACATCGGCGCCGCCGGCTCGCCAAACCAGACGCCTGGTCCGACTGGGGCCGTGGTCGGATCGTACTCAGCATTGGCACCATCGGTCTTGGCGCGCTCAATAAAGAGCTCGGCGACGGCCCGGCCGAGCTCAAGACCGGCCGCAGTATCGCTTGGATAGGCGACCCCAGCCTTGACCCGGGAGTCGGCCGCCTCCGTCGCCATCTCGGCGAAGGACTCCGCGCTGTCAGGAAACAGATAGGCCAGGATCGCCGCTGCGGCTCCTGCGGTGACGGCATGCTCGTCCGGGTAGCTCGGGCTGGTCGGCGTGGGGATCGCTGTCTGCAGCGAGGCTTCAGGGGCGGGTCGGGGTCGGTTGTAGGCGTACTTAGCATCCCAGGCGGCGATGGTCGCATCGTAGACGGCGGTGTTGAGGTAGGTCATAGTGCGATAGGCATCCCCGGGGCCGTAGGTGGCGGCCTTGGTCTGCTGCATGGCCACTTCGTTCCAGCGGTAGCCGGGGGAGCCGGCATCCCAGTAGGAGATGCGGTCGAGAGCGTCGGCATCGCGATCGGCCACCATAGCTTGGAGTTTGGTCAATTCCGCTTGGGTCGCCGTCTCATCAGGTGGCGCCGCGGGGCGCAGCTGGTCGCCTGATTCGAGGATCCAGGTCTTCCAGGAGCCGGCCCCCGGCTCAATCGTCGCCGCTGCGGATGCTTGGCCGGCAAGCGCGCGGTGCGGGATGAGAAGATCCAGCGCTGTGGCAATCCCGGCCCCGCCGAGGCCGCCTAAGGCCGTGCGCCGCGAGACAGCACCGATCGCGGAGGGGACTCGTGGGGCAAGAGTTGGGTCCATAATCGTCTCCATCTGTTGGCCCGATCCTGTGTCGAAGTGACAGGCGAGACGGCTAACGGTACGCCTGCTGGCGGCTCGCTGGCCGTGCCGAGATACCTGCGGTGGAGGTGGCGAGCGACCCGAAGACGGCACACGGTCGCCCAAGGCGGGCCCCAATGTGAGGCAATTAGCGCAACGGCGGGCAACGACGCTCAGGACGATATCGCGACTGCACCGGTTGTCACGACGGTCAGGGCGCCTCACGGGACCTCCCTGGCGCCGAAGAACGCGCTCGCGATCCGATCGTCACCAGTGCCCACGCTCAAGAGATACGCGGGGGTTGCCACTCCACACGGGGGGGAGGCGGTCGAGCTTGCTCGATGGGTCCAAGCCGCCATCGCCGCAAGGTCCGCGCGGGGATCCCCGGCGCGGAAGGCGGCCGTCAGCTCCGGGGTCTCTGCCCGCGTGCCCCTGCAGGAGCGCGCAAGCGAAGCCGTTCGTCGAGCATCAGAGCGCAAAATCCCGGGTCCCAACCAGTCCACCCCGTTGCCGCCGGACTCTGCCGTTGCGGCTTGGTGATCGGCCTCGGGCCAGCGCCCGGGGCTGGAACCGAGCCGCGCAGTCCTCGTGGCTCTCGTCACCAACTGGAGAGCGGCGAATCGCACCGGGGCCGCCCGATTCGTTGCTGGTTCGTGGGGCCGATGAGCGGCAATGCGCGAGTCGGGGTGCGCCAGGCCGACGCCGAACATGCCGAAGCCGGTAATGAGGGCCGCTAGGCCGATAGCGAGCCCGCCCCAGGGGTGGCTCCGCGGGCTGGGGTGCGTCGCTGGCGTCGGTCGGGCGAGTGCAGCCATGGACACAGGCTGCGCTTGTTCGCTCCCACGCGCATCGGGAGGATGCCTCATTTCCGCCGCGGCGGCCGCACGCCGCGGAGTAGGGAAGGTTCCCTAGACGCTCAGGAACGTGAGCTCCTTCGAACCGGTTTCAAAACTCTTCCAGGCGGACAATAGACGGCGTTCTCCCGTCGCCAAGGAGCCGCCAATGCCCGCTATCCTCTCGACCGACGTCCTCACCTCGCGGCAGCTCGCCTTCATCGCCGAGCGCCTCCCAGAGCCACCCCAAGCCCCAACTGGTCGGCCGCACTAATCCAATCAGGATCTCTTGCCCGGCATCCTGCGGGTGCTGCGGTCCGGCTGCCTTGGCGGGATCTCAACCGGCCTGGCTTCCCATCGGCAGTCACCCATTGGCGCCGGTTCCGCTACTGGCATGGAAGGGTTATCGCCGAGTCTGGCGCACACTCCTGAACATCCTCGTCCAGGGCAAGCGTTTGGACCGCTCGCTGATCAGCCTCGATGGGACCCTGATTCCGAGTCAAGAGTTTACCGAGCAGACGGGCTACTCAGGCAAGCACCGCGCCGTCGGGACGAAGCTGTCGCTGCTGGTGGATCGGGCTGGTACTCCCCTCTTCGTCAGCGTCGCCCCCGGCAACTATCACGACGGCGCCCTCGGGTTTCTGACCCTCGCCAACATCTTCGAACCGCTGCCGATCCTGCGTGACATTCTGCCGGATGCCGCCAAGACGGCTGTGCCAACCCTGCTCGCTGACAAGGGCTACGACAGCCTCCGGTTCCGGCAGTTTGTTCACGATCATGGCTTCCGGCCATTGATCCCGAGCCGATCCTGCATCCCGCCCAGGCAAGCGACAGGCGAGCTGTACGCCATAGACGTCCCACTCCAACGGAAGCGCTATGTGGTTGAGCGGACGCTGGGATGGCTCAAGGGCTTCCGGCGGCTGCGCTACCGAGTGGACCGCACGGCCGCCTCATTTCACGCTTTCGTGTATCTGGCCATCCTCGTGCTGTGCGTGCGGCGTGCCGTGGGTGAGGAGCGGGGATGCCGGCGCAGTCGCATGCGCTGCCGGTGATCTGGAGGATCATCCAGCCGATCACTCGACCTGGCCTCGTCACCCGATCACGGCACGCACCTCAGGTGCAGAGCTCGCGGTGCCGAGATTCGACCGACTCCTGGGAGCGACGATCCCTACATGGCCGGCGTGGCGGCCATCTCCCCAGCGTCGGGCGTTGCGGCACCGACCGGAAAGATGTTGACGGTGTAGTAGATCAGGGGCTCATCCCCGTCGTTGGCAATCTCGCCACCGACGTACGGTTCCCAGACGAAGCGGTCGCCCGTCCCGAGCGAGGCCTCGACCCCCGCTGGGACCACCTCCTGCCCGCCGTCTGTCCGGTGGATGATGATGTCTTCCGTGAAGTTCCGCACGGTCATGGTTCCGGACTCAACCAGATGCGGGCCCAGACCGGGGTCCTCCGCACCGATCGGGATGCTCACTCCTGGCTCCAGCCGAGCGTGGTAGAAGCCGATCGTCGCCGGTGCCGGTGGCAGAACGTCGACGGTGCCGAAGTCAATCTGCTCGTACGTGATTCCCTCGCCCATCTCCCCTTGAGTGACGACGGGGGTCGCCTCCTGGGCCACGGCGCCAGGGTGAGCGCCAAGTCCGACGGCAAGCCCAAGAGTGACGACAGCGACGAAACTCAAGACATAGCGCATCGCGAGCCCCCCTTCTAAGCCTGGGTCGTCTCGATCACATCCCCTACCCAGCATCATACCGGTTCGGTCACGATGTAGTCCTGGCTGCTTCTCCGGTTTGAGCATTGCTGTCTGCGCCGCAAGTGAGTTTTGAAACGGGTTCTTCATATGAGACCACGGCGAAGGGCCTGCGCCACCGCCGCGGTCCGGGTCTCGACGTCCAGTTTGGCGAGGATGGCCGAGACGTGGTTGCCGGCCGTCTTGGGACTGATCGACAAGGTCTCGGCGATCTGCCGGTCTGAGCGTCCCTCTACCAGCAGCCGCAGTACGTCCCGCTCGCGTGGCGTGAGCCGCGCGTCCGCCATATCACCACCGTCCGCAGGCGATGTGGCCGGGAACGGGCCGTCCGCGACGGCGAGCGCCTCGGTGACGGCGGCGGACAACGGCAATTCCTGGCCCTCCTGCCACAACCTGCCGAACGCGTCGTCGCCGACCGCGGACCGGACCGCCGCGGCCATCCGATCGTAGCTGTCGCGCGCCCAGCCGTGACGTGCGTAGCCGACTTGCTCGCGCAGCGCTTCGGCCGCGCCGAGCAGCCGCGCGGCCCGCGGCGCCTGCTTGCGCGCCAACGCGACGTCGGCCAAGCCGAGCAGGACATCGACGATCTCCCAGTGCCGCTCCAGCGCGACCTCCCGGTTCAGGGCCGCCCGGAGCAAGAGCGCGGCACCGGCGAGGTCGCCCTGGACCGTCAACGCCAGTCCCAGATTGCACAGCGCCATGGCCGTTCCGCCCTCGTTGCCCATCTCGAGGAAGAGATTGACCGATTCCCGGAACAACCGCGCGGCGCGGTCGACATCTCCCCGTCCCAGCCGTTCGAGCCCGGCCCGCTCCACCGCCCAGGGCAACCAGCGCTTGCACCGCAATGCCCGAAAGCGCGCCAGGGCTTCCTCCGCCCGCTCCACCGCGGCGTCGTGGTCCCCCTCGTTGCGCGCGACGAAGCTGAGCTGGAAGAAGGACAACGCCTCGCCTATCGCGTCGCCCTCCCGGTGCGCCAGCTCGCGCAGGGCAGTCGCCGTCGCAGCCGCCCTCTCGTAATCCCCGCTCAGGGAGTACATGTTGGCGGTGATGTCGAGGGCCAGAATCCGCAAGTGGAGAGGCGCATCGCCAGGCAGGGCCAGGGCTTGCTCGGTCCACGCCGTGCCCTCCCGGAAGCGACCACGGGTGAACCAGTAGGACCACAACGCCCAGGTGATCCGCAGCGCCAGCACACGCTCCCCGTGGGCGATGGTCCACCCGATCGCCGCCCGCAGATTGGCCTCGTCGGCGTCGAGCGACGCGACCGCGGCACGTTGGTCCGCGCCGTCGACAATCGGGCCTACACACTCGGCGAAGTCGACGAAGAAGCACGCGTGCCGCCGGCCGAGTTGCTCCGCTTCGCCGTTCGCGGCCAGTTGCTCCAGCGCGAACTCGCGCGCCGTCTCCAGCATCTGGTAGCGCGGTTCATCGCCGGGGCCATTCCCCCGGTCCAGGAGGCTGTTGTCCACGAGCGCTGCGATGCCGTCCAGGACGCCGAAGGTCGATTCACCCTCGTCGGGGCAGACCACCTCCGCTGCCTGGAGAGTGAACCCGCCGCCGAACACCGCCAGCCGCCGGAAGAGGCGCTTCTCGTCCTCGGGGAGAAGGTCGTAGCTCCAGGCGATGGTGTCGCGCATCGTCCGCTGCCGGGCCGGGAGATCGCGCCCGCCCCCGGTCAGCAGCGGCAGTCGCCGCTCCAGCCGCGCGAGCAGCGTCGGTGGCGGCAATACCTTCACCCGCGCCGCGGCCAGTTCGATGGCCAGTGGCAGCCCCTCGAGGTGGTCACAGATCGCGGCGACCGCAGGGGCGTTAGCGTCGGTGAGCGCAAAGTCCTCCTGCACCGCTTGTGCCCGCTCGACGAACAGGCGAACCGCTTCGGAGCGAGTGAGCGTAGCAGCGTCGCCGCGACTCCCCGGCGCCTGGCCGTCTCGACCCGGCAGCGAGAGCGGCGGCACGGCGTGCTCGCGCTCGGCCGTGAGCCGCAGGCGCACGCGGCTCGTCACCAGGATGGAGAGTCCTGGACAGGCGGCGAGCAGCTCGACGATGAGCGGAGCGGCCTCGACGACGTGCTCGAAATTGTCGAGGACGAGCAGCGCGCGTTTGTCGTGCAGGAAGGCAGTGAGACGGGTGACGAACGACTCATCACCCGCTTCGCGCACGCCCAGCACCTGGGCCACGGCAGAGGTAACGAGTCCAGGATCCGTGATGGGCGCGAGGCCAATAAACCAGATGCCGTCGGGAAACGCCTCGCGCATCCGGGTGGCGACCTCGATCGCAAGCCTGGTCTTGCCAACGCCGCCGGGGCCGGTCAGCGTCACCAGCCGCACCTGATCCCGGCGCAACGTCGAGGCGACGATCGCGATTTCGTCTTCGC
>DASUQU010000211.1:0-19475 GCA_036280495.1 Thermomicrobiales bacterium
GCCGAGCGCGGCGGCAATCAGTTCGTGTGCGGAAGCCAGCGCCAGGTCTGTCGTAAAGAGGCGGAAGCCGCTGGCGACGAGCTCCTGGTAGGCGGCCACGGCGGCGCCATGCGAGGCGTCGTCCCGGTCCGCGAGAGCGACGAGCGCCGACGCGTCCACGAACGTGACTTCCCGCAGGACTTCACCATTTGCAAGGTCTGAAGCGAGGGATTGGTCGGCCATCACCCGAGACTGTCTCTCGCACGCGATCGGAGGTAGGCGGTTCTCCCAGCCGCGATATCGCCACCGCCGCTACCGCCGATCGCAATCACATCGCGGAGGGGATCAGGGTCGCTGAATGCCAGGCGGCGCTCGAACTCGGACCCCTCTCGCCGCCGTTGCATGAACGCCTCGGCGTCGGTGCGGTCGATGAACCACTGACCGCCTAGCCGGCGACCGGGCAGTTCTCCTTCCCGCAGGTAGCGGCGGACCTGCTCCGTCGAGCGACCCAGGAGTTTCGCCGTGTCCCCAACAGTGATCAAGCCGTCCACCTGTTCTGTCACGGAAGCTCCCTTCGATCCAGCCGCTCTCTGGCACGACGCGATTCAGATCCGGTATTCACCTTCCTGTAGGACGACTTCACCATCGGCCGTCGCCTCACCATCCTGGCGCAGATCGCAGATCATGTCCCAATGGATGGCGGACGTATTCTGGCTGCCAGTCTCGGGATAACCAAGCCCGAGCGCCATGTGGACCGTGCCGCCGATCTTCTCGTCGAGCAGGATGTTCTTTGTCCATCGTGTAATCCCGTCATTGGTTCCGAACGCGAACTCGCCGATGCGGCGCGCTCCCGGGTCGGTATCGAGTGTCTCGATCAAGAAGGGCTCGTTCTTGGACGCGCTGGCGTCGACGACGAGGCCGGCGGCAAATCGCAGCCGGACATCGGACACCTCCCGCCCCTGAGTTACCACGGGGTAGGAGAAATGGACGTGGCCCTCGGCTGAATCCTCGACCGGTCCGGTGAACACCTCGCCCGAGGGGAAGTTGCGCTTGCCGTCGGAGTTGACCCAGGAACGACCGGCAACACTGAGGCGCAGATCGGTACCGGGCGCGGTGATGTGGATCTCGCTGCGCTGTTCGAGCCAGGCGATCATGCGGGCTTGCCGTGCAGAGAGCTCGCGCCAGGCGGCGACTGGATCGGGACGATCGAGCATGCAGGCCGCTTCCAAGAAGGAGGCAAACTCGTCGGTCGCCATGTCTGCGTCCTGCGCGTGAGCGGAAGTCGGGTAGATCGTGGAAGACCAGCGGCGTTCACCCCGCGCGGCACGCTCGAAGGCGTTCTTTCGAAGTTCCGTCCGGGCGCGGCTCCAAACCGCTTGCCGCGAGGGAGCGACCCCGGAGAGCGCTCGCGTGTTGGTGCTGGCCAGCACGTCGATAGCGACGGTTGCGTCCTCGCGCACCCATCGTTCGATGGGCGAGATGAATGCCAACTGCTCGTCGGACGCCGTATTGAAGAGATCGGCCTGCGCTTCGCTGAACGACGGCATGAGGACCGCGTGCCCGCCGTTGCGAAGCACCTCGCGGTAGATCGCCCGAAGCAACGGCTCGGCGGCAACACCACCGCTGATTGCGACCTGATCTCCGCTCTTGGCCTCGGTCGAGTAGTCGACGAGAACGCTGGCCCAGCGTTCGAACAATGATTCACGCACCCGGTGGTACCTCCCGCAGGTCTAGCGGAATCCACGCACGAGGACGACGCCGGCAAGCAATGCGGCGACGCCGAGTACCCGGATCAGGTCGATCGGACGCGTCGCTGTGCCCAACACGCCAAAATGGTCGAGGACGACGCCCCCGCCGAGTTGCCCGGCGATCAGCGCGGCCAGGAACAACCCGACCCCGATCTTCGGAGCCAGATACGACGCGGCCAGGAGATAGGGCACCGCGGTGAGCCCGGTCACGGCATACGCCAGAGGAAGTCCGCGTAGACCGAGCGCGAGAAGCGTCCCACTTGCGAGTGCCACGACGCCGGTCAATGCGGGTTGGTCGAACGGGGCGGGAAGCGCGGGGCGCGATCCCGTCAGGCTCCTGATAGTCAGCGCCAGCGTCAGACCGGCAAGGGTTCCCAGGATGGAGATGTAGGCGGCTTCGGCGGGGCCGCGGGCGCGGTTCATCGCCGCGAGCAGCGCGATTTGCAGCGCTTGCGTGATGCCCAGGGTCACAACCACCGCGATCCAGATCACGTCGCTCACACTCGATATCCAGCCTTCATCACGCTTCTACCGTCCACCAGTTGTCACTGAACTGGCGCACGCGATCGCCGTCGACGGTGATCCCAAGTCCGGGGCTATCCGGCACGGTGACCATGTCGTGCCGATACCAGGCGGCGGTGTCTCCAATATCCTCGGCCAGCATCAGCGGGCCGCCCATTTCGACGGTTCTTACGTTGGTCATGGCAATGGCCGCGTGCAGACCCGCCGCCGATGCTATCGAGCTCTCGACCATCGTGCCGACCTGCGCACGGATACCAGCTGCCTCTGCGATGGCATTGAGTTTCAGCGCATTCACGATGCCTCCGCATTTCATCAGCTTGATATTGACGAGATCGGCGGCCCGCAGCGCGGCGGCGCGAAGCATGTCGCGCGGGCCGTGACAGCCCTCGTCGATCATGATGATTGTTCCCGTCTGGCGGCGGACCTCGGCCAATCCCTCCATGTCCCACCAGAGGACTGGCTGCTCCACGTATGCGGGTTGCGATGGCGCCATAGCGCGGATGGCCGCGATCGCCGTTCCGGTGTTGCGCCAGCCCTGGTTCACATCGACCTTGATTGCCACCTCCGGACCGATGGCCTGGCGCACGGCCGCCACCCGGCTGGCGTCGAGGAGGGGATTGGCGGAGTCGCCGACCTTCACTTTCACCGTGCGAAACCCGTCCGCAACGTGGCGCATCGCCGACGTTGCCATTGCCGTGGGCTCGCCCATGCTCACGACTCGCGAAATCTGCAACGCGTCGCGGGCGCGTCCGCCTAGCAACTGCCAGAGAGGCATGCCGGCTGCCCGCGCGACAAGATCGTGCAATGCGATGTCGAGAGCGGCCTTGGCCGCTGGCGCCCCTTCGACCCGGGCGTCGAGCGCGTTGAGCGCCGCCTCGCGGTTGCGTGCATCAGAGCCGATGAGGATGGGAGCCAGATTACGGCGCAAGGTCTCCGCCGTGCCGCCCCATGTCTCACCAGTGACGTTCGGATCGGGCGTCGCTTCACCCCAGCCTTCCGCGCCGTCACGAGTGCGGATGCGGACCAGGACGCTCAGCGTATCAGGGTAGCTAGCGTAGGCAACGACGAAGGGCTCGCGCAGCGGCAGGCGGACCGGAATGACCTCGATCGACGAGATGATCATGGGGAGCATCGTCTCACATGGAAGCCGCGATTGGGGAGTCAGTCGCTCGACGCTTTTCGCCGCTCCAGGAGATAGGCGGGGTCCGAGTCGCCGACTGCTGGTCGAAACTCGGTGATGATGAACCCGGCCGCGAACGCCTGGCAGAGGGTCTCTCGCATGCGAAGACGCCACGCGAGTGCTTGATCGGGTCTGGCCGCGAGCAAGGCATCGATGTCGGCGGGGATCGCGACGAGGGTGGTGTCCTCGCTCATCCCCGGGACAAATGGGGCAGGGTTGTGTACCTCCTCGAGGTGCTGCGTGTCCTCCTGTCCGAGCAAACGCGAGATCACGCGCGGCGATTGGATGTCCCAGGTGATGTGCAACCGGTCGGTTGGTAGGCCGCCGTAGAGCGTCATCGCGAACGTCGCCCCGTAGCGATCGATCTCATACCGGTCGGCCGTCGCACCGAGCTTGCCGAAGTTCAATCGGGCGTTGGCGGCTCGCAGGGGATCGACTGTCCAGACGATCTCTTCGAAACCGCGGCTCAGTCCGATGGCGGCTTGCAGGCGTTTCAACTCGGTGGCGAGCCCGATACTCCGTGCCTGTGGAAGGATGGCGAGAAAGTCGGAGACGATCCGGGGCCGGCCGACGAATCCACCCCAGCCGACCAGGATGCCCACGGCGCGATCTGGATCTTCCACGGGAAACGCGGCGATCACCGCGCCGCCGGTCTCTGCCACGACGATTAGCTCGTTGGCGGGAATGAGATCCCGCTCGCTGACGCCAAACACCTCCTCTTGCAAGCGCTCGGCATGAGCTAGGTCCGCGAGGCTGCGCAAGATCCGAAAGTGGACCTCGCGTCCCCGCGTCGAGCGCACCCAGCCCGTCTCTTCGTTTCCACTGAAGCCCAATGCCGCTGGGTCGGGAAAGGCCCGAGTCGTCCCCGACCTTGCGCCCTCGCTCATGAGATGAGTCGTGCCGCGAAAAGCGTGAAGTTCAATAGTCTTGTCATCCTGAGGAACGAAGGATTTCGGCTCATTGGCGCCGACGGTCGCGATCGACGAGATTCTTCGCCTGCGGGCTCAGAATGACACCACGTTCTCGCGATGCTTCAGTCGTGGGCCAGCGGCGTCGCCAACTGCGGTGGAACGCTCACCGGCGTTGCCGCCACCGGCGGCTCGATCGTGAACGAGCCATCGATGTCGCTGTATTCCGCACGACCCTGGGTCACCCCGCCGGTGCCGGTTTCGATGAAGCAGGGGAGGTCGCGGTCGTCGACGGCGATGGTGTAGTCGACCCGCATCCCAGTCGCCGGGACCGTGTCCGCGGCGCCGAAGACGCGGCACGCTCGGCCATCATGCTCGACAACTCCCATCTCGCGGATTTGCTGCGGTAGCAGCCGCTCAGGTAGCGACGCCAGAGGCGCAGCAGGTATCTCAGGTAGACCGCCGAGAAGGCGGGAGAACATCGAGCGCTCGGGCACCGACGACGGGTCGACCTCGATCCAGACATTAGCGGGCGTTCCCGGCGCGATCTGCTCGACAAGCGGCCCGCGGACATAGAGCTGGTCGCCGATGGCGATCGCTTCGTGGTCGGTGTCTCCAAGGCCGCGCACGTCCTGTCGCTGCCGGTCAGGCAAGACCACTTCGCGAGTCGATACGAATGTCTCGCGCGGCCGGGCCACGGGAGTAGCCCCAGAGGTGGCGACGGGCGTTGCAGACGGTGATGCCAGCGGCCGCGCGGCTGGAGTCCCGAGGCCGGTCGGCATGGACAGGGTCGACCCGGTGAACGTGATCCGGTAGGAGCGGACGGTTGGCCACGCGGCGTTGACCCTCTCGGCCAGCTCGCCAAGTGTCAGCTGCGCGGATGCGGGGGTGCCCGGTGTGGCGACGCTCCCTTCTCTCGCTGGGGTAATCTCGGGAGGTGTTGTCGGCGATGCCTCCGGCATCGGTCCGCAACCGGCAAGCAACGCGAAAAGCGCGACGCCCACGATAATCGACGGCACCCTCGTCGTCGTTGTCATCCCCCCCTCGACCGCCGCGAGGAGTCGCGGACGCTTCAACGCACACCTCCCTAGAAGGGGAAACAGAGCATCAGATACCGACTAGTCGTCGGGGAGCAAGACGTCAAGCGTTCCCCGCAGCATCGATAAGGGCATGTAAGCCGCGCCCCCCGGCAGTAGTTCGTCAGCCGGTGTGCGCGCGAGGGTCCTCGCTAACGCGAGCACCTCAGCGCGGAGACGATCGCCGTCAAATGCCGGCGCCTTCGCTGTCTTGGCCGCGACCGCCAGCGCATCCGCCGATCCTCGTTCACCGGTGGCGGCGGCTTCGATCGCCGCAAACAACCCCGCCGCCTGCGAGAGCGCATCTCCGTCGCCAGGTGTGTCCTTCTGCTCGGCTCGGAGGGCGTCAATGAACGCGGATGCAATCTTCACGTCGTCGGCGAGCCCAGCCCGTTTGAGCGCCCTGGCCGTACGCATCGCCTCTTCCGCCGAAAGATCATAACGGATGATGGCGTCGTGCAAAGCCCCCTGGTGTCCGACGGGCAGCCCCTGCAGCGCGCGGCTCTGCTTCTCGCTCAGCCTGCCGCCGCGGATATCGTCGCGGACGTGATCGGGAAGCTTCTCGGTTCCGATGAGCTGGAAGAGCCTGCTGCGCCGGATTCCGACCATCTCGGCAACTGTTTCCCATGGCGCATCCCCGAGCTGCGTTTTCAGTGTCCGCAGGGCCGCCGCCCGGTCGATCGCGTTCAGGTCGTCGCGAACGATGTTCTCCATGAGCTGCTGTACGAGACGGCGATCTTGCGGCACCTCGCGCACAATGGCAGGAATCGCGGATAGCCCCGCCTGGCGGGCGGCCCGCAGCCGACGTTCGCCATGGACCACAACGTAGACATCTCGATCGGCGTCGTAGCGCACGGCAATCGGCTGCAGAACCCCCTCCCGTTGGATGCTCGCCGTCAGCTCCTCCAGACGATCGGGATCGAATGTGCGGCGTGGCTGTTCAGGATCTGGCTCGATCCGCTCCAGCCGGATCTCTTTGGCGGTCGGGAGATCCTCGACGCCAACGGCTTGGGGCCGATGGTCCGTGAACAGTGCGTCGACGGTGAACCGTCGACGACCTTTCGCCGGTATCTGACCGCTCTCGGGGACGGCGGAAACGCTAGACATGGATGCTCACCGCCTCAGTTGTCGCTGCCACGTGTGGATCGTGCTCCTCAAGCCATGACCCGACATCCCGATACGCCTCGGCAATCGCCGATCGCGGCATGTAATGGAGCACACTAGTGCGCTCGGCGGCCGACTCTGCGCCTCGCACCGAGAGGGGAACCGAGGGAAGCAACGCGTAGTGGGGGAATTCCTCGGCCAGTGCCGCCAGCATGTCGGCGGCAAGGCGGGAAGAGTGGTGCACTTTGGTCGGGAGAAATCCATGGACCCTCAGCGCCGGGTTCAGTCTGCGCACCCGTGAAATGGTCTCGAACAGGCGGCGCAGCACCATCAGCGAGAGCGGATGGGGCTCGATTGGAATGACCAGCTCGTCGGCGGCGACGAGGATGTTGATCGATAGCACGTTCAGCGCCGGCGGGGCGTCGATCAGAACGTAGCTCCAGGCGGAGAGATCGCCGCGTTCGAGTCGCTGCTCGAGCTGGCGTTCCCGCTCGAGGACATTGAGGAGCTCGAGCTCGGCGGCGGCAAGATCAGGATGTGACGGGACAAGCGAAACCTCGGGGATCGATGTCGGCACTGCCAACGATGGCAGATCGAGCCGATCGTCCAAGAGGAGGTCATAGACTGAGGCGTCGAGCGCGGCGATATCGACGCCAGTCGCCATGGTGAGACTCGCCTGCGGATCCATATCAATGGCGAGGACGCGCCGTCCCCGCTCCGCGAGTGCAGCGGCGACGTTGAGCGTGCTCGTCGTCTTGGCAGTGCCGCCTTTTTGATTGAAGAAGGCGATGATTCGTGCCATGCGACTCCGCTCTCACACGTGCAAACGTCAAAACATGGCGTGCGGGCGATGTTGCGGCCGGTGTACGTACGCTTTTCGAGAATACCACACCGCTGTCCGTGGACAAGACAATGCCCCGGGTGGTTTGCCCACCCGGGGCACCAGTCTCCGTGCCTACCGCTGCGGTCACTGTCCGGGCCGAAGCTCGAACGTGACTGGACTATTGCAGGCATCCGGTGTCTCCTCCGGCATCAGCCAGGAGCCCGCGCGAAGGAGCAGTGTGGCCACTGCTGTTCGCGCCTCTGAAATGCCGGCGCGTCGCGCTCGCGGTCGTGCATCGAGGGCGGTGTTTACCGAGCGCTGGCGCTCGGCTTCGGCGAGAAGATCTCGGAAGCGCGCTTCCGATACTTGATGCTTCAACGCGATATCTGTTCCCAACATGGCGGTCGTTGTCTCCCCTGGGGCGAACCCCATCTGTCGGCAAAGGATTTCGGCGGCTCGCTCACTAGCGAGTCCGTTGCCGCCTGCGCCGCGGACTGAGCTCCACGGCCCTTGGTCGCTACCATGGCGGCACTGAACCAGGCGTGGTTCGGGCTTTTCGGTTGGTGGTATTCATGCATTTGGTTACCCTCCGACTCATCCCGCGTCGCCGCGTCTCCCTCCCGGACAGGGTGACCGACTTCGCCGGGCAAACAAAAACCCCGGACCTCCAGGAGGCCCGGGGCGCGCGGATCGCGCAGTATGAAGGTCAGCCGACGATACGGCAAACCCCCGGGCACCGAGAGATAGACACAGCCAGACGTGCGTGAGGCATATTCACCGGCTGTCTCCTTTCTACGATGACCCGGACCGCGAATCCCGCGTCCTGCTCATGCCGTCCGAGCGATTCTGGACCGCACGGAGAGGTTGTATCACCTGGACCTGGAAGAGTCAACCCCCATCACCGGTAACTCTTCGAGAATTAGGGTTGCGCCGCGATCGGCTGCACATAAAAAGATTGCATAATTACATCGTTCGCTGTGCAGCTCGCTCAGGCGGGAACTGTTGCCATCTGTGCGACAGGCAGACTTCGTCCAACCGCTTGCGCGACCGCGGCAATGCGAGGAGCCAGCTCGTCGAATTGGTCGAACGTCAGCGACTGGGCGCCGTCGGAGAGCGCCTGGTCCGGGCTGGGATGGACTTCGATCATCAGCCCGTCCGCGCCGGCGGCAATGCCGGCCAGTGCCAGGGCCGGGACGAGTGCTCGCTTTCCTGCCGCGTGGCTGGGATCGATGAAGACTGGCAGGTGGCTCATCCCCTGAATGACGGGCACGGAGCTGACATCGAGCGTGTTGCGGGTCGACGACTCGAAGGTGCGGATGCCACGCTCGCAGAGGATCACGTCCGGATTGCCCTGGGCCATGACGTATTCCGCGGCGAGGAGCCATTCCTCCATCAGCATCGACAGGCCACGCTTGAGCATGACCGGCTTGCCGGCTTTGCCAACCTCTTCCAGCAATAGGTAGTTCTGGGCGTTGCGGGCGCCGATCTGGAAGATGTCGGTGAATGCGCCGACTTCGTCGATATCGCTCGGGGTCATCACCTCGGTGATGATCGGCATGCCGGTCTCCTCGCGTGCCATGGCGAGGATCTCGAGCCCGCGGCGTCCCAGCCCGCGAAACTCGTAAGGAGAGGTGCGCGGTTTGTAGGCCCCACCGCGCAGGATCGATGCACCGGCGGCCTTGATCGCGCGAGCCGTGCTGATGGTTTGCTCTTCATTCTCGACCGAGCATGGGCCGGCAATGATCGTCACCGCGTCGCCGCCAATGTTGACATCGCGGACCGTGATGGTCGTCTTCTGAGGGTGGAAGTCCCAGCCGGTAAGCTTGTATTTCTTGGTGATGCGCACCACGCGCTCGACCCCTGAGTGGATCTCGAGCTCATCGTCGAGCGACGGCGGCAGTGGTGAGCCGACGACGCCGATAATGGTGCGCTCCTCCCCCTCGGAGAGGTGTGCTCCCAGACCAAGCGCCTTGACCCGCCCCACGATGCCGTTGATTTGCTCTCGCGTGGCGTTCGTCTCCATGACGATGATCATCGGTCTCCTCCTGACCGGCCTTGCGGTGCAACCGGTCGCGCGGGTCTATGCCGTCGTTTCGGGCGCCGTGGTCATACGGCCGAGAATCTGCGCGAGCTGCGCGTCGTCATACGCCCATTCGGGGCGGAGCGCCCCTGCCTCACGCAGGTAGACATGGCGAATCTCGGACGGCGTCCGCGTGGTATTGATGTGGAGCAAGATGCGCACGACGCCATGCAGTGCTCCTGGAACAGCCATCTCATGGGCGCACAGGAGCGGAACGTCGGTCCAGCCCAACTCCCGCGCCGCCATGGCGGGGAAGGAGGCGGTGATCTCCGGCGTGGTTGTGAAAATAGCGCTGACCACGTCTTCCGCGTCGATATCGTTGAGGCGGATGAGGGCGTCGAGCAGATCGGTCGTCGCCTCGAGGATGTCCTCGGAGGTGTTGGTCTCGACGGTCGTCGCGCCGCGTATCCCGCGACAAGCGACGTATCGGTGGCCGCTCGTCGTTGGCTCAGGCACGGAGTCTCCCTTGGCGTCATTCCCAACCATTTCGACCGTGGCGGAGGACGTGCCTTCCCCGGAGATCTGGGGCGGGAACGGCGCCTCGCCGCGCAAACCGCGCACGAACTGCTCCGCCGCCTCCACTTGGTCGGTGTCCGGGACCGTGTCCAGGAAGTTGATCAACGCCGACGCGACGACGGCGCCGTCGGCGACCTCGCCGACGTTGCGAACATGTTCGGGGGTCGACACTCCGAACCCGACCGCCAGCGGGAGATCGGTGCGGGCGCGGACGCGCGCGAGATAGTTGCGGAGATCGGGCAATGCCGCGCGCTGCCCAGTGACGCCGGTCAGCGAGACGCAGTAGACGAACCCGCTGGCGCGCTCGGCGACGGCCGCGATGCGCTCATCAGTCGAGGTGGGTGCCAGGAGAAACACAAGATCGAGCCCGTGCCGGCGACACGCGGCCAGCAACTCATCGCTTTCTTCGGCGGGCAGATCCGGCACGATGTACCCGTCGACGCCCGCGGCAGCGCTGTTCCGGGCGAGGGCCTCTAGTCCGTATTGGAGCATCGGGTTGAAATAGCCCATGAGCAGGATCGGAACCGAGACACTGTGTTGCTCGCGTAGTCGTTTGACCATCGCCACTGCGTCTGCCAGGGTCACGCCGTGCTGCAACGCCACCTGACTCGTGCGCTGAACCGTCGGGCCGTCTGCCAGCGGATCGGAGAACGGGACACCGATCTCGATCAGATCTGCGCCACCGCGGACCATGCCCAGAAGCCATTCCTCTGATCGTTCCGGTGTTGGATAGCCGGCGGTGACGTAGGGAATGATCGTGGTGCGGCCTTCCCCGCGGGCGCGGGCGAACGCGTCCACGACACGGCTCGTAGCGCTTGTCTCACGAATGGTCGCCGCGGGCGGCGTTCCGGTCGCGGTCACAGTGACATTCCGAGAGCGTCGGCTGCGGTCTGAAGATCCTTGTCGCCACGTCCTGACAGACCGACGAGCAGTGTTCGGTCCGCTCCTAGCTGCCGCGCCAGTGGGAGTGCGTGAGCAATTGCGTGCGACGACTCGAGGGCGGGGATGATGCCTTCACTGCGGCAGAGCGTCTGGAACGCCTCCAGCGCTTCGCTATCGGTGACGCCGACGAACGTCGCGCGGCCGGTGTCCTTGAGGTACGAGAGTTCCGGTCCGACGCCGGGGTAGTCGAGACCGGCCGAGATGGAGTGCGCCTCCTGCACCTGGCCGAATTCGTCCTGCAGGACATATGTGCGCGATCCGTGCAGGACGCCGACTGTGCCCGCGCAAAGGGACGCTGCGTGGCTGCCGCTCTCGATGCCGTGCCCGGCGGCTTCGACGCCGACCAACGCAACCTCACTATCCTGGATGAAGGGATAGAACATTCCCATGGCGTTGGAGCCGCCACCGACGCAGGCGACGACAGCGTCCGGCAGCGCGCCGATCGCGTCGAGCATCTGCGCACGCGCTTCCCGCCCGATCACCGATTGAAAATTGCGGACCATCATCGGGTACGGGTGCATGCCGACGACCGAGCCGATGATATAGAAGGTGTTCTCGACATTCGTGACCCAGTCGCGAATCGCCTCGTTGGTCGCGTCCTTAAGTGTTCGCGAGCCCGATCGGACCGGACGAACTTCGGCGCCGAGGAGCTTCATGCGAAAGACGTTCGGCGATTGCCGCGCGATGTCGAGCTCGCCCATGTAGACGATGCACTCGAGACCCAGCAGCGAGCAGACGGTCGCCGTCGCCACGCCGTGTTGCCCGGCACCGGTTTCGGCGATGATGCGTTGCTTGCCCATTCGCTTGGCGAGGAGACCCTGTCCCAGCGCGTTGTTGATCTTGTGCGCGCCAGTGTGGGCGAGATCTTCCCTCTTGAGGTAGATCCTGGCTCCGCCGCCGAGATCGGTCAGATTCCGGGCGAAGTAGAGGGGCGTCGGGCGGCCGACGTAGTCACGCGCGAGACGGTCGACTACGTCCTGAAACTTGGGATCGCGGCGAGCCTCCTCATAAGCGGATTCCAGCTCGTCGAGCGCTGGCATCAGCGTTTCCGGCGCGTATTTGCCGCCGAACTGGCCGAATCTCCCGCGCGCATCGGGCACCGCGGTGGGAGCACCCTTGACGGCCGTAACCCCCTGGTCCGTGTTCAAATCGACCGCCATACCCACTCCCGCACCGCCGGTCAGACCGGCTAACTCCTACTTCAGAACGTGATAGATGGCGCGAACTATACCTGCTTCCGGGTCAGAGACAGCGGAACGACGCGTCGAAATGGTACGGTTGGTGGTTGCTTTCGGGCCCGCCTGGGAGTCGCCCTGATGGCTATGAGCCGAGGTTTGAGAGGAATAGCGTGGAGAAGTCCCGTGGCGACAGGAATGGGCGTACCGAAGTCGTCCGCGCGCTGCCGCCAGCCGAGCAGCAATACCAACGGCATCTGATCACCATCGGGGAGCGGCGTCGCGATTTGGCCCAGCTCGAGCGTGACCTTGCCCGCTTGCGGGACGCGGTCACTGGATTCGAAGCGCTGGCCCAGGCGCGCCTCGGCGAGTTGTTCGCCGAGCTACGACGGCTCGAAGGTGCGACCGCCGACTTCAGCCACCGCGTTGCCCGGCTGCGGGCGGCGCTCGACACCCGGGATCTGGATGAGCTCGATCTCGATGAGCTCGATCTGGAGGACGACGACCTTCTCACCGGTGCGTCATTTGGCGCTTCTGGCGCCCGCGGCATACCGCGCGGACCTCACGTTCCCGCCGCTGCGCGCCGCTGGCTGGCGACTGAAGCGGCTGAAGCGAAACGACTCTACATCGACCTGGCGAAGCGGCTGCATCCCGATCTGGCCCGCGACGACGAAGAGAGACAGCGGCGAGAACGCATCATGCAGCGTGTCAATGAAGCGTTCCGCCTGCGCGATCTGGCAGGGCTCCGTGCAGTCCATCTGGAGTCAATCGCCGAGGATCCGGGCTGGGCCGAGCGGCCGGTCACCGACCGGTTGGCCTGGGCGGAAGAAGAGCTGCGCCGGCTCGCCGTCGCTCTGGAGGAAGCGCGCCTGGCGATGGCGCGGCTCCGTGGTGGAGAACTATTCCGGCTCTACACGCGGTATGAATCGGGTGAGCCCGTTTTCGCCGATTTGAAGATCCGCATCGAAGAACGGATCGCCACCGAAACCCGCCGACTCGACCGGCTGAAATCCTCTTACCGGCGGTTGGTTGATCGCTGGCGGAAGGTCGAAGTCGCCGAGGCGTAGCGATCGTCGTTCTCACTGACCTTGAGTCCCAATCCAAAACGTGACGGAGGGCAACCCGGGTGGGCTGCCCTCCGTCACGGGGAAAGGGATGGGATCGGCGACCGGCGGGGGAGGTCGCCGGCAAGGGGAAGAGCTCTAGTCGGCCATCTCCGGACGCTCGCCAAGCGTAACCTCGAAGGTCTGGGGCGTGCCGTCTCGCTCAACTGTGACCGTAACGACGTCTCCCGGCTCGCGCCCGAAGAGGAGATCGAGGAGCGAGTTCGGGCGCGTGATCTCCTGTCCGTCGAAGGCAGTAATTACGTCACCCGGCTCGATTCCGGCGGCGGCGGACGGTCCATCCTCAACCACCTCGACGACGCTCTGACCCTCGGAGGTCGCTTCGCCTTGGATACCGAGGTATGGCCAGTCGATCTTGCCGTTGGCGAGCAGGTCGGCGGCGGCGCGGCAGACGGTATTCCCTTCGACCGCAAACGCCATGTCGGCCGATCCGGTGTCCGCGCCCATCATGCCAGAGCCAATGCCGGCGGTGTTGACGCCGATAACCTCACCGCGCAGGTTGAGCAGAGGACCACCGGAGTTGCCATGCCAGATCTCGGCATCGTGCTGAATCCAGGTGGTGAGGCCGCCCTCGTTGGGGAAGGACCGATCGGTTGCGTTGACCGTGCCTTCACTGACTGTGTTTGGGAACGACCCCAGGGCATTCCCGATCGCTACCACCTGATCACCGGGTCGCAGTGACGAGGAATCGCCAAACGTCGCCACGCCGGGAACCGATTCTGCAGCGGGGAGATCCAGCTTCAGGATCGCTACGTCGAGCAATTCGTCGCTGCCAACGACAGTGGCCGACACCTCGGTGCCATCAGAGAGCGTCACGCTCAGTTCGTCGGCGCCCGCTACCACATGGGCGTTCGTGATGACGTGTCCATCCCCATCGACGATGAACCCGGAACCGGATCCGATCGGGACGAGTGAATCGCTGTCGGCAGGGTCGTCACTCTGCCCCGCGCCGTCGTCACCAGAGTCCGGCCCCTGGGGGAGTTCACCGATGCCCGGGATCTCTGGCATACCCGGAATCTCGGGCATGCCCGGAATTCCTTCGATCCCGGAGAAACCACCGAAATCGGCTTCGCTGATCGGCTGCAGGTTGAGGATGGTGACGACCGCCGGATTTGCCTTCTCTGCGACATCGGCCACCGACATCTCAGTCGCCTCTGCCCCCTGCGCCGCGCCGAACGCGGTGCAAGCCCCGCCGTCGATCACCGATTGCGCGGTTGCTCCGTACGGAAAAATGCCTTCAGGCAGGGCTTCAAACCTGGCTGCGCCGAGGATGAGCACCGGTGTCAATGCCCCGGTCAAGACCACCCTGCGAAGGAGGCTGACCTGCTGTCCGGCCATACGTCTACTCCCTTGTGCTCCCTGAGGGCATCAATTGCCCTGAGCCTAATACTGATACTGATACCAAAGTGACCGGACCCGGGGGCGGAAAGGCCCGCCCAGCTCCGACCCCGGGAACCGATCGTGACGCGAGTATGGAGATCTGCGCTGAACGACCCCTGAATGGAGCCTGAGGTTTTGCTGAACGCCGAAAACAGGCATGAGAGATGTGAGTCGCACCGAAGTCTGGACGGTTCAAGACGTGCGCAGAGCTGTCTGAATTGCTTCGGGCACCGCCGAGGGCCGGTCGACGACGCGCACCCCCGCGGCCTCGAGCGCGGCCATCTTCTCCGCGGCAGTGCCGGAGCCGCCCGAGATAATCGCTCCGGCATGACCCATGCGCTTGCCCGGTGGAGCGGTCTGTCCAGCGATGAAGCCGACGACAGGCTTGGTCACGTGCTCCTGAATGAAGTGGGCGGCGGTCTCCTCGTCGTTGCCACCGATCTCGCCGATCACCACAATCGCCTCGGTGGCGGGGTCAGCTTCGAACAGACCGAGCACGTCGACGAACGAGGTGCCGATAACGGGGTCGCCGCCGATACCGACGGCCGTACTCTGACCGGTACCCGCTCGGGAGAGGGCATCGACCACTTCGTAGGTCAACGTTCCTGAGCGGGAGACAACCCCTACCGGCCCCGGCGTGTGGATGAAGCCGGGCATGATCCCCACTTTCGCCTCATCCGGCGTAATCAGTCCGGGACAATTTGGTCCGAGCAGACGGGTCCCTCGGTTCTGGGCGTGGGCATAGATGGGAACCATGTCCGCGACGGGGATCCCCTCCGTGATACAGACCACGAGCGGAAGACCATTGTCGATTGCCTCGTAGATCGCGTCCGGAGCGAATCGCGCCGGTACGAAGATGATCGCCACATTGGGCGCGGTCTCGGCGACGGCATCCGCCACTGTGTCGAAGACTGGCGCTCCGGCGACGCTTTTGCCTTTCCCTCCTGGGGTGACGCCCGAGACCACGTTCGTCCCATACTCGACCATCTGTTCCGTATGAAACGAGCCTTCCCGGCCGGTTATGCCCTGGACCAACACCCGGGTATCGCGATCGACGAGGATGCTCACCGAAAGGACCCCTCCCGTTCGGGCACCTTCACGTGCACTTGGTCGTGCAGCCGTCGGCTCATGCGGCGTGTGCCGCACGAACGGCCTGCGCGGCTGCCTCGTCCATACTGTCGCTTGCGCTCAGCCCCGCCTCGGAGAGGAGACGTCGCCCTTCTTCCGCATTAGTCCCGGAGAGACGGACGACGATGGGCACCGGGACGCTGACTCGGCGCAAGGCTTCCGTAATGCCCTGCGCGGCGATGTCGCCCCGTGTGATGCCACCGAAGATGTTAATGAGAATCGCGCGCACGCTCGGGTCGGCAGTCACGAGGCTGAACGCCTTGGCAACCTGGTCGGCGCTAGCGCCGCCGCCGACGTCGAGGAAGTTCGCGGGCTTTCCGCCGTGAAGCATCACGGCGTCCATGGTGGCCATTGCCAAACCGGCGCCGTTGACGATGCAGCCGATATCGCCATCGAGTTTGACGAACGAGATCCCGGATTCGCGCGCGTCGCGCTCGGTCGGGTCTTCGGCGTCGAGGTCGCGTAACGATTCCAAACCTGGATGACGGAACAAGGCGTTGTCGTCGACGGTCATCTTGGCGTCGAGCGCGACCCAGTCGCCCTGCCGCGTCAGGACCAGGGGGTTGATCTCGGTGAGGGCGGCGTCTTCACTCAGATAAGTGTCGTACAACTGCCGCACCATCGTCACGAACCCGGCCACCTGGTCAGGGGGAAGTCCGAGCGCAAAGCCAATCTGCCGCGCCTGCCAGGCGTGCAGACCGAGGAACGGGTCGACGAGGGTGCGAACGATCCGCTCTGATCGTTCGCGAGCAACCTCTTCGATGTCGACGCCGCCCTCGGCGCTCGCTATGACGACGTTTTGGCGGCGAGCGCGATCAAGCGTGACCCCGAGATAGAACTCCTGGGCGATGTCGACGGCCGGCGCAACCAGCACCTTGCGGACCGTGTGCCCGCGAATGTCGAGACCAAGAATCGCCGAGGCAACTTCGCGCGTCTCTTCCGGTGAACTGGCGAGCCTAACGCCGCCTGCCTTCCCGCGACCTCCGGTGAGGACCTGGGCTTTCACGACGACGGGGCGGCCTGCGTCCCGGGCAAGCGCCTCTGCCTCCTCCGCGGTGGAGGCAACCCCACCGGAGTTCGTGCGGATGCCGTGGCTCGCGAAGACCTCCGCCGCCTGATACTCGTGCAAATTCACAATCGTGTCCTCGGGTTTATAAGCGCCAGCGACGGCGACGCGTCGATAGCCGCCGGGGCATCCTAGCATAGGGGCTTGGAGCGGCGGATTGCCGGGAAAACGAATGAATCTCAATTGAATCGATCGGAACCGCTTGACAGCGGCCAAATCGTGATATATTCCAATCTCGGACGATTCCCTGCGCGCGCGATCGTCGGGTTCCCCGTGAGCCCCAACACGTGTCTCGTTCCGCCGGAAACGTCTTTCGGTCTTTTTCTTTTTTCGTTCGGTGCCGCGGCGATGTTGACGCGGCGGAGGGTTCAGGCGGAATGAGCGATCGAACGCTCACCTGTCGCGATTGCGGCCAGGCGTTTACGTTTACGGCCGGCGAACAGGCGTTTTATGCAGAGCGGGGGTTCAGCGAGCCCCAGCGTTGTCCGTCCTGCCGATCGGCCCGCAAGGCGCAGCGCGCCGCGCAAGGATACGACTCGGGCTACGGCGGCGGTGGTGGTGGTGGCGGAGGGTACTCCTCCGGCGGATATAGCGGCGGCGGATCATACTCCGCGGGCGGCTACTCGTCCGGCGGTGGTGGGTATTCATCCGGTGGGGGCTACTCCAGCGGACCGCGCCAGATGTTTCCGGCGGTTTGCTCGGAGTGTGGCCGCGATACCGAGGTTCCTTTCGAGCCTCGCTCGGACAAGCCGGTCTATTGCCGGGAGTGCTTCCAGTTGCGGCGGACAGCGGCGCCTCCGCGCAACTACAACTACTAGGACACGAAGCAGTCCAGAAAGGGGCGGCCACCCGGCCGCCCCTTTTTCAATTCGCTGTCCGGCAGAACCTCAGGATCTACAGTCACTGGATCCCGGGCTATGTGACCATGGTCTGAGAGCCGCTCTCATAGCTGCCCCGTAATCCATCAAGTGCACACGAGCCAAGCGCTGCGGATCCCGCTAAATGCCAGTGCGGATGCTCCGAAACTGTCGCAGCGATGACCGGTGCCGGTTCACGTCCTCGCAGAGTAGCTCGCGTCGGGTACGGGCCTATGTCGCCACGGGTGTGTAGATCGCTCCTGCGCGACTTCGTCAGACCTTGTGCCTGCTCCCTTCGTACACACGAAACGCCTCTAGAGCCGCACCACTTTGAGAAACCGGTAATGATCTGAGATCCCCCAGTCATTCGCTCGCAGCAATTGACTCCAGGAGTAGCGCAAAGTGGTGTTCGACGGCCACCAACAGCGGCTGCTGATTTGTCTCCCAGCACTTGGTGCTGCCTTCGATGTCGGTGAAGAGGAAGGCGACGATTCCGCCGGGATACTCGGGCATGGCAGACTCCGAGGTCGTTGCGCCGCTGCGAGGGTAGCGATGTTGCTGGTTCCGGCGCAACGGGAAGATTAGATAGCCCTGGAGGAATCCGTCGTGCCAGCATCTGATAGATCAGCGCCAGACGGCCAAACCACCCCGTTTCAGCCGGAGGACGTGCTGCGCCAGGCGCAGATTCAGGATGCCACGCTCTCGCCTGACGGATCGACTGTCGTCTACAGCCGGCGCGTGATCGCTGACAACGCCTACCACACGCATCTCTGGATCGTGCCCTGGTCGGGAGGCGATTCTCGTCAACTGACGCATGCTGCGGTCAACGACACGCGGCCGGTATTCTCACCTGACGGGCGGTCACTCGCGTTCATCTCGGACCGCGGCGGTCGGGAGCAGCCCTGGATTCTGCCGCTCGACGGCGGCGAGCCGCGCCTGCCGGTCAACATCGCGGGCGACGCGAAGTCCGTGCATTGGTCGCCAGATGGGCAACGGCTGCTGATCCTGGCACCAAGCGGCGTTGAGCGGCTGACCGTGGGCGACCCGAATGATCCGATCGCGCGCGTGATCGACGACTTCGCCTGGAGACTGGACAAGGCCGGATTACGGAATCAGTTGGTGAGCGCGTGGGTTGCTTCTGTGAGCGACGGCGAGGCGCGCCGACTCACCGATCTGGCGTGGGAGGTGCTGGACGCGCGCTGGCTGCCCGATGGACGGCACATCGCGGTGGTCGCCGACGCCGAGCCGGATGCGGGGATGCGTCGCTTGAGCGAGCGCGCGGCGGTCTGGAGCATGACGGTCGATGAACCGGCTGAGCCGGTTGCTATCGCGGAGCTGCCGGGAGGCATCGCAGCGGTCCGCCCTTCCCCGGATGGTAGGCGCTTCGCGGTTGTCGGCAAGGACTATCCGCGGCAACCGTCCTGGGCAGACAACCATCTCTATGTTGCCGATGGCACCTCGCTGCAACGTCTCGGGTCGGATCTCGATCGCCCGGTAAGCAACGTCACCACTGGTGATCTGGTGGTCCGCGGGTCGGCGGTATCGTGCGAGTGGCTCGACGACACCACGATCGTGGCGCAGGTTGGCGACGAAGGACGGACCGTTCCCTATCGCTTCGACCTCGCCTCGGGTGAGGTGTCGCCGCTTGTTGCCAGCGAGATCGTTTGCAACGCGATCGTTGTCGCCGGCGACCGGATCGCGATGGTCGCCAGTGACCGGGGGCGGGCCACGGAGATCTACGCGGTCGAGGATGGCGCGATGCGCCGGCTCTCGAGGAACGGCTCAGATTGGCTCGAGCCGTACCGCCGCGATCCGGTGCGTCACCGGTTGAAGCACCCTGACGGACACCCCATCGATACCTGGCTGA
>DASUQU010000212.1:0-2779 GCA_036280495.1 Thermomicrobiales bacterium
CAGCAGGTCGACCACGTGGAAGACCTCGCGGTAATTGCCCCATGCGGCCGGAGACGGAATCCCCGCGATCATCCGCCGCGCGCCGGCGCCAGGTTCGTGCAACGAGGCGGCCAGGGTCCAGAGGAGCGGCAAGAGGAACAGGAGCGCAACGACCGTCGCCAGCAAACGGTGTCCAAACCCCGGCAAGCGGTGACGGTGCAGCGCGCGACTACTCAACATCGACGAATCCGAGACGCCAGCGAACGGCGGTCCGGTACTGCAACCAGAGGACGAGCCCGGTGATGAGGTACATCGCACAGGTCATGGCCGCAGCGTAGCCGAACCGCAGGTAGCCGAAGGCGGTCGTGTAGATGTACATCGGCAGGAAGGTCGTCGCGAAGTCGGGTCCCCCTCCTCGGCCCACGATGAGGGCGGGCACGAAATTCACCTGGAAGCTGAGGATGGTGTCACGGAAGAGGAGCAGGAGGAGTGCCGGGGCGATCAGTGGCAAGGAGATGCCCCAGAACGCGCGCCAGGGACCGCCGCCGTCGACGGCCGCCTGATCGAGCAGATCGCGAGACACGCCTTGCAGACTGGCCAGGCAGACGACGAACCCCTCGCCGATTTGCCAGATCATCATCAGCACGATCCCCAGCCGCGTCGTCGTGGGATCGACCAGCCAGGCTGGACCATCGATGCCGAGGAGCGCGAGGGTCTGGTTGAGCGGCCCGTAGAGCGGGTTCAGGATCCACAACCACATCAGCGCCCAGGCCATGTCCGGAATGACGGTGGGGAGGTAGACGAGGGCGCGATAGAGGCGCGTCCCTCGTGTCGGTCGCAGCAAGAGCCGCGCCGTAAAGAGCGCGCCGACGAGACGCAGCGGCACGGCGAGAGCGATGTACAACAGTGAATTGGCGACGGCGATGCGAAAGACCTCATCGCCGAGCATGGCGCGGAAGTTGGCCAGACCCGCAAAGCGGGGAGGCTGGAGGGCGTTGTAGTCGGCAAAGGCCAGGCCGAACCCGGCGACAGCCGGGATGATGATGAGTGCGGCGAGCCCGGTGAGGTAGGGAGCCAACATCAGCCCGAACTGGACACGGTCCCGCATGCACTCTCCCACCGAACGCCATAGAGCAGTGCTCGAGCATTCGCGCCGAGACCGTACTACACCAGGCGGGGGCCGGTTCTCATCATTTGCTCATACCGCGGTGAGGTACCAGCGGTGCGTGACCCACCACCTGCGATAGGATGGGCACGAGATTCTGAGCAGTAGCCATGGTGTGGCCGTCGGGGCGGTAAGCCGCTCAGACGAGGTCGCTTGCTGAATTGGAGGTGAACGCCGTGAGCGATCAGGTCGAGGATCGGAGCTGGGGCACAGCGTTGACGCGCCGGACAGCGGTCGCGATGGGACTTGCTCTCGCCGGCGGCACCCTTGCAGCCCGGTCGCCCCGTCCCGCGTACGCCGCACCGCGTCGTCAGGCGACGCCGGTGGTGACTGGGGCGGGGGATCAAGCCGAGGCCATCATCGCCATCGCCCGCGACATCATGGAGCAGCAAGACGTCAAGGCCGTCATCGTGCGGGTGATCATCGCTGGGCAGGAGATCGTGACCGCGGCGCTGGGCGCGTCGATGACCGGCGTCCCGGCCACGCCGGAGATGCACTTCCGCAACGGCGCCGTCGCGATTGCGTATATGTCGACGCTGCTCCTGCGACTCGTCGACCAACACGTGGTCACGCTCGACGATCCGCTGGCGACCTGGCTACCCGACCTGCCCGATGCCGATGCTGTCACCCTGCGGATGCTGACCAACATGACGGCGGGGTATCCCGACTTCGTCCAGAATCCGAAGCTGGCACAGGAGGTTTATGCCGACCCGTTCCGGCAGTGGACGCCGGAGGAGCAGATCGCCATCGGCCTCTCCACGCCGCGGGTCTTCGCCCCAGGGACCAACTGGGACTACTCCCACACCAACTACGTGATCCTCGGCTTGGCCCTGGAGAAGATCACCGGCCAGCCACTGGACGTCGCCCTCCAGGAGCAGGTTCTCGGTCCCATGGGCTTACGCAACACCGTCGCCTGGTCGACACCGGAGATCACGGAGCCCGTGTTGCATGCGTTCACCTCAGAGCGGCGGCAAGCGCTCGGCATCCCCGCCGGAACCCGCTTCTATGAGGAGTCGACCTACTGGAACCCATCCTGGACGCTCGCCAAAGGCGCCATCCAGACGAGCGACATCGTCGATATGACGACGACCGCCGTGGCCATCGGCGAGGGGACCCTCCTGTCGCCGGCGTCCCACCAGGCGCAGGTCGCCCCCGATCTGCTCGGCTTCGGCTCACCGCTGAAAGGCTGCCCCAACTGCCACACCCTCGACGAGGCGTACAACTACGGGCTCGGCGTCGTCCTCAGCGGCGACTGGATCCTGCAGAACCCGCTCTTCGCTGGCTACGGCGCGGTGACCGGCTACCTCTCTGCCGAGAAGATCGCGGTGGCGGTGGCGACGACGTTTGGCGAGGGCGCTTTCGACGAGCAGGGCAACTACAAGTACTCCAGTCATCAGGACATCTTCGCGGCCATCGGCACCGCCCTCGCGCCGGACCACCCGCTGCCCAAGCCGACAAACCCGCAAGCGTGATGGTAGTCGCCAGACGGGAGGAAGCAGGGGATGCCTCCCCGACGCAGGACCGTCGAGCTTTGCCGGCTCCGGTTCTGCACCATATCGCCTTGCGTCGACGTAGACCTTCTGTGCCTCGTCACGCCATGGTTGAAGCGGATTGATCGCCTCGCCGGTCTTTGAT
>DASUQU010000213.1:0-7054 GCA_036280495.1 Thermomicrobiales bacterium
GTGAAGAACGCCTCAGGCGAGGCCACACCGACGGCCTGAGGCTAAAGCGCATCACCAAGGTTGTGCCATTCCGAGCGGAAGCGAGGAATCTCGTCGTTCCGCGGGTGTACGCCCCCATCTGGCGAGGTCCCTCGTTCCTCGGAATGGCACTCTGTGCGTAGCCGTTACCGGGCCTACGAATCGTCATGAGCCGGACTGCTTCCTTGCTGCCTGAGCGCCCCATGACATTGCCTCGGTTGCGGCGTTGAACATCTCAGCTAACCCGGATACACCCAGGATGGCGGCCACCAGCCGGGTGGGTCCGGGCGCGACGCGCAGACCGTAGACGAGACCCGAGGCGACCCAGGTGCCAACACAAATCGGACACGAAACGAGCTCACCGATCGCCTTGCGCACGCCGGTGCCTTCCGCGACCACATATTCCCCAACATCGTATGCGTCCTGAACCGTCTCCGTCACCGGGTCGCGAAAGGGTTCCGTCACTCGCTCAAAGGCGGTGACTCGTCCCGCCCTGAACGTCGCCAGCGCGATGAGGACGATGTCTCGCGGGCGCGGATCGAACTCTTGCCGTTCTTTCCGCTCGCGAGAGACGAATACCCCGAGCAGTCCCAGAAAGAGGCTGACGAGCGTGACGTAGGCAAGTCGTTCCCGCTGCTCCGGATCAGATGTCATCATCATTCATTCCCAAGGTTGGACGGCCAGTTCTCTCCGAGGTCGAGTCCAACGTTGTCGCCGAGCCTGGTGCTGATCTCGTGAGCCGCCTCGTCCCGGATACGGCCCGAAAGTGCCGCGACGTGAAGGTCAATGGCGGCGTCCAGGGCCTGCGAGAAGGGAGGCGGACTTAGCCGTTCTCCTGGCTGCCTCGTCGCCTCGCTCATCGCCTCTATCGTGCTGACCCTCCTCAACGCGCTGTTTTAGCCCACTATCGAACCGATCTCCATCCAACTTGGTCCATAGGTTCCGAACGCTTGCGTTCGGACCCTCTCGCTTATCCAACCGGTGCGCCAGAACGACGATAGATGAACAGATCCAAAGATCGTGGATCGGTCGCCAGCAGCGTGTCGGCTAGTCCCTCGCCGGCCGACGAGTAGAGCGTCACCCAGCCATTTGTCGTGGTACCGATTGGCGACCAGAGATTGACCAGGAGGTAGCGGCGACTCCCCGCCAGCACCAGGTCCGGATTGATCCCCGCCTCTTCAGCCCGCGCTCGCAGTTCGGCGGGCGCCTCTACGACGTCCCCAACCTCCGGCACGTACTCGGCAATGATGTCGCCGTCGACTGGCACGGCGAAGACCCGCGGTGGGTCAGGTGCGGTTGCATCCTGGGCAAAGACGATGGCGGTCACGCTGCTGTAGATCGATCGCTGCCACGTCTCTGCGAGCACGTAACTCTCGTCGCCGACCGTAATCACCCGCGCATCGCCGGCCACGACGAAGTCAACGGCGAACGACGACGCGGTCTCGTAGCGGTAGAGGTTTTGCGCGTTGCGGTTGGCTCGCAGATAGATCACCTGGCCTTCGCCAGCTCCCTGCGCCTGCACGGCCTCGAAGGGACCGACACACCCGATCCGCCTCAGCCTGACGTCGTTGGCGAGCTCCTCCTGTCTGACGAAGCTGTAGGCGACGCCGGACAGCTGGATACGAACGGGCAGTCGCTCGGGAAGCCCATTTGCGCCGATCTCCCCCGGGTCACCTTGACAGCGCCGAGCACGCCTGGACGCCTCTGCTTCCAACCCACTCGGTGGTGTCGGCGACGCGGCCGTGCCCGGTTCGAGCGGGATAATCCGCACGTTCGGGAGCGGAGTCGGTGTCGGCCCGATGACGACCGTGGTCTGAAGTGTGATCTGAACGAAGCCGGGCGGCGGCGGGACGATGGTCGGCGGCGGCGGTGCCTGGCCGGTCGGGGCGATCACAATCTGCGTCGCGATGAATTGATAAACCCGAGTGTCGATGACGGTAAACGTGGTCGTCAGCGGAATGGCCGCTTCTGCCTGCTCGATCGGCGCATAGAGCGGGAACGGACCGGAGCAGCCGATTCGCCGGAACTCCGTTTCGTTGATCGTCACACTTACTTGCGCCTCGTACCTGAAGCGCGTCTCGGCGAAGATCAGATCGTTGAACGTCACTGGCAGCCCAACGGTGTTGAGGGCTACGTAGCGCTCCAGCTGATCGCCACCGGCCAGGAAGACCTCGGCCAATCCCGGATAGCCGCCGGCGCGAACGAGAATCTCACGACCGTCCTCGGCTAGCGGAATGCTCCCGAGCACGGCCACTGTCGTGGTTCGCAGCTCCTCGACCGAGATGCTTGTTTCGATACTGGCGAAGGTATAGGTGTAACGCTGGTTGTCGAACGTGGTCGAAAACGTCTGCGCGCTGGCTTCGGCCGAACAGGCGGCGCTAACATCGAAGGTTCCGGCGGTGGTGATCGGCGCTTCCGAAACGTAGCGGGCGACGACCCCAGTCCCCACTGAGGCTGCGTAAACACGTCCGACAAGGCCATCGGGGGCACTCTGGTCGTCAGGTGCAACAAAGATATTGAGCGTCGTCTCTGGGGTCTGAACGACATCGATCTGGGTCAGCGATTGCGTCTCGATGTCGACCTCGAGATCGAACGAGTAGCGGACCCCTTGCACCTGGATCTCCCGCGGCAGCTCCGCTGGAATTGGCGGCGGCGCATCGAGCGGGATATCCGAGACCGGCGTCGGTGGCGGCTCCACCGTTGCCAGGACCACTGGGGTTGGAATCGCATCGGTTGCCGGCGCGGCGGGACTCGCCAGCGGAGCTGGGGTTTCCTGCGGGACCGGGGTATCCGCCGCCGGAGTGGCTGCCGCCAAGGTCTCGACCGGTGGCACTGGGGTCGCAGTTGGCGGAACAGGTGTCTCGGTCGGCGGAACGGGCGTCTCTGTTGGCGGAGCTGGCGTCTCCGTTGGTGGAATCGGGGTCTCGGTTGGTGGGATTGGCGTCTCCGTCGGAGCAGCGGTCGCCGTCGGAGGCACTGGTGTCTCAGTCGGTGGAACGGGAGTTGCGGTTGGCGGAATCGGTGTTTCCGTCGGGGGTATCGGGGTTTCAGTCGGCTCCTGAACCGGAGCGACGGTGGGAGCAACCGATTCTTCCGCTGCCACCGCCATGAACACCAGCAGCCGGGGGGTGGCGTCGTTGAGGACGACGAAGAGCTCGTCCAGATTCTCAACGGCGTCCTGTTGGGCCCGCGCGGAAAACGGTCCGACGCAACCGAGCCGCGTTAGTGCGTTCGGATCCGCTTCACCAGTCGCGTCCCGGTCGAAGGCAAAGGTCTGACCGGCGAAAACGATCGTCTCGCCAAAGGTATCAGGCACGCCGCGATCGTCGAGCAGGATGAACCGATTGAGCGTGCCGTTGTCCTCGAAAAAGAGCTCCGGGAACGGTTCCACGGTCGTCTCGGCATAGACCGGTTGACCCTCAGCGGTCTGGAGAACTGCCTGGAGTTGATCCGTCGTCAAGTCTGGTTCGAGTCCCGCGTAGACGTACTGGGCGCCACCGACGTCGAGCACGGAGAAGTTGGCAGTTTCGGCCTGACAGGTCCCATCCGGTGACGGCACACCGGCTGGACCAACCGGTTGCTCCGCAAGGTAGCGGCCGGGCAGTTCGGCGGCGATGTCTGGCGCGCCGTAGACGCGATCGAAAGGCGGACCACCGGCGATCGCAAAGAGCAGGACACCATCATCCTCGCCAACCTGCTCGAGGCCCCCCGGATCGACGGGCACCGGGCGGTCGAGACCGTAGCGCGCTCCTTCCAAGACGACTTCCAGTGGCAGCGTCCCCTCCTCCGCAGCGGCTGTCTCGTCGCTCTGAGCACCGTCTGTCTCGGCGGTCCCGGCTGGTTCTGTTTCCGCCACGCCGGTCTCGTCGGTCGTGCCGTCGGGCGGAGTGGCCTCAGCAGCAGTTTCCGTATCAGGAGCCGGCGTACCGGTCCCTGTGGCGACCTCGGTGCCCTGGTCAGCCTCATCCTGAATAGCTGCAGTAGCTGCAGTCGTGTCTTGAGGAGCAGTGATCTGCGCGTCGTCCGCGGCGCGATAAGAGAGAAGGCGTGAACCGACCGTCGCGTAGAGCTGGTCGACCGCATTGGCCTCGACCTGGTCGACGGGGCCCGAAAGCTGGAATGGTCCCGCGCAGCCGACAGGAGCGAGCGACGCGGTTTCGACGCTCTCGACCGCATCTCCCTCGAACGCGAACGTCACACCCTGAAATTGCAGCGTTTCGCCAAGGACCGGCGGTCGGCCCTCGTCGTCCAAGAGGATGAAGCGGACCAGATCGGAACCGGTATCCATCAAGAGCTCGAGGGCTGGCTGCTGAGACGCATCGGCGTAGATGGTGAATCCCTCGGCGGTCGAGGCAATCGAGGCGAGACCATCGAGGGGGACGTCCGGCTCGGACCCGGCGTAGGCGTAAACCTCGTCTCCGCTCTGGAGATCGCCAAACTCTTGTGGTTGGGCGGGGCAGGCATTCGCCAGAGCTGTTCCATCGGCGTCAACGGGAATCTCTGGAAGATATCGCGCCACGGTGGTTTGGACCGCAGGTGAGGAGACGAACAGCCGGTCGTGCGGCCCCTCGGCTGTCTCAGCGTAGAAGGTCAGGTCGTCTTGTTGCCCAACTTCCACCAGATCAGCCGGCGCGACCGGGATCTCGCGGTCGAACAGAAAATACCGATCCTCGAAAACAATCTCGATCGGGAACTCCGGCGGGCGTGCGGCCGTGCCCCCCTCATCTTGCGCTTGGACCAGTTGCGCTTGGACCAGGATCGCCGGTCCCACGAGCGACATCAGGGTTCCGGCCAACAGCACCAGCATGGAGATGAATCTGAGCGTCCAGTTGCGCCTGATCATCGATCCGTGTTCCCCTCTGGCTCTCGCTCGCGTCGCCTGTGGCGGCCAACATCGTTGTCGGCGACGCACGCCACGTGCGATGCGACGCCGCCACGCGGCGATTCAACGCGCATGAACTGGGCCACGCGGCTTGTCTCCCCGCGCTGCACGGTTTCTGAGCGGGTTGGCACGCTCCATGCGGCGGCGTGCTTCCGCGTAACCTGCGGCCGCCGAATCATCATCGCGGAGTGTCGGTGCCTCAGGATCAGGTCATCAAGTCTTGGAAAGGCGAAGATGAACGTCGCCGTGAACATGAACGGGAAGGGGTGAGACGATGCGTTCCCTGACGTGCTCTCTGGGCTGGGTGCAACGCGCGTTCACCCTGTTGCTCCTGATCGTGACCGCGTCCAGCGCCGGATTACCCGGGTTCATGAGTTTACGTTCGGCCGCGGCGGCCCCGGCGACGCAGGACGAGCAGGCAGTCCGCACCGTCAACCTCGAGCTCATCCTCGATCTCTCCGGCTCGATGGCCCGCGACATCGGCGGTGGCGAGACCCGGATGGAAGCGGCCAAACGCGTCATGAACGACGTCATCGACGCGCTCCCCGAGCGGGAAGGGGTCAACGTCGGCTTTCGCATCTACGGCCACCTTGGCGACAATACCGAGGCGGGCCGGGACGTAAGCTGCCAGTCCTCGGAGCTCGTCGTGCCGATCCAGGGTGTCAACAAGCCCGCCCTGCGCGAACAGGTCGATGAGGCACAGCCGATCGGCTGGACGCCGATCGCCCTTTCCCTCCAGCGCGCGGGTGGCGATTTCCAGGCCGGCGAAGGGGTTGCAAACCATATCCTGCTCGTCACCGACGGTGAAGAGACATGCGGTGGCGACCCATGTGCGGTCGCGGAGTCATTGCGCGAAGGCGAGGCAAGGCTGACCACGCATGTGGTCGGGTTTGCGCTGAACGAGGAGCAGTCTCGCCTGGTCAGCTGTATCGCCGAACGTGGCGGTGGTCTCAACCTCCGGGCCGGGAGCGCGCGTGAACTGAGCAACGCGATCTTCTCCGTTCTGGAGGAGATTCAAGTTGTCGTCCAGAACGGCTTTCTCGAAATCGAGGAGATCGGCGGGCTCTTCCCACGAGCCACGATTACCTTCGTCGCGACCGGGGACCAGGACCCACGTGATGCCATTACCCTCACCACCGACAACCGCGTGGAGCTGGCCATTGGCCTGTACGACGTCTCCTGGACTTATGCGACAGGCGGCGAGATCTCGATCCGGGTGAACATCGAGGCGGGGCGCACCACCTGGATACGGGGCTCCCTGCTCAAGTTTCCGCAAGGAGCGGGCGAGATCTACGTCGTGAAGGACCTGGCTGGGACCGTGATCTGGCAGGCTCCGTTCGAAGAGGGTGACTACGTGTGGGTCCTCCCGGGTATCTACACCATGGATCTTGTCGAGCGCGTCGGTGATCCAGTGCTGATCATGGCCCAGGTCCAGACGCTTCCCGGGAGCGAGACGCAGCTTGAGGTCTTCACCGCTCCCTGAGTGAGGGCTGAGACGCGGCCAGGACGCGATTAGATGGTGCATCGATCCGTGTCCTGGTCGCCATCCATAGCCGGAGGGTGGTGCCGAGCGCTGTGACCTCTGCTACGCGGCGACATGCGTTCATTACCGGGATCATCGCGGCAGTCGTCCTGACTGGTCTTGCCATCGTCGCGCCCCTGGCCGAAAGCGCGGCGCAAACGCATCATGCGATCCCTTCCATGCCATTCGGGTTCACCCTAGGCCAGTTGCAGGTATCGGCTGCCGACGTCACGGCTACGCCGACTCCACGGGTGATCGTGATCCGGCCAACGTCGACTCCCAGCTCTCTGCCAACTGCAACTGCCCCGCCCAGCAGGGCTGCGCTGCCGACAGCGACACCACCGGTAATCACCATTGAGACGCCAGCTCCTTCAGGCGTGACACCAACCCCAACCGCCACCGCGGCGCCAACGACCCCGCCCACGCCAACCGCGACCCCGGTGCCTACGGCGACACCGACTCCAACCGCGACCCCGCTCCCCACGGCTACGCCGAGCCCGACTCCACAGGTGGTTCCGACGCTGGCTCCCGCTCGCGACATCCGCCTGACCTTCACCGCCGAGGATTGGGTCGGAGGCTATTACCGTGGAGATAGCCAAGCCTATGGTCGACCATGGTCGGCGGTCTACGGC
>DASUQU010000214.1:0-8303 GCA_036280495.1 Thermomicrobiales bacterium
CGAGAGCCGTGGTCGCGTCATGAAGACGAGCGCACACGGCGATCACCGCGGAAAACGGCGCCGGAGCGAGCACGTTCGGGAGGTCGATGCGGTCCTCAGGGTTTGGCCATGCCGCCTCCGACCGGGGCGGTGGGGTTCCCGAGGACCACAACTGAGCGTCAAAGTGGCGGCCGCCAATGCGCAACGACGGCTCGTCCGGGGCGGTTTCCGGAGTGATCGGGCGCGGAACGACAGTCAGCCCCGCGTTTCTGGCCACTGCCATCACCTCATGGCTGAAGTCGATGTCGGCCGCGAGGATGCCCTCCGGCCAGCGGCGCACGCGCCCGGTGGACGCCGGCGTGTTGACTCTCACGATGTCGGGGTGACCAGCGATCGCTGCCACCGTCGTCAAGTTCGGGAAAAATGCTTGGGCGGCCTGGAGCAGATCATCACGAACGGATTGGGCGGCGGGCGGTGAGGATGTCTGTCGCATGGGAGGCAGTATAGAGTCGGGCTCAGGTGATCTCGGCGATGGGATCCCCGACGCGAACAGCCATCCCCGGTGTGGCGGCAACAGTCGCGAGCACCCCGTCACGGTGCGCGGTGACGTCGTTCTCCATCTTCATGGCCTCGATCACGCAGACCGTCTGACCGCGCGTCACCGAGTCTCCCGGTGCGGCCGCGACCCGAACCACGGTGCCCTGGATCGGGCTGCGAAGTAGCGCATCCTCACCTGAGCGGTCTGTGGCAGATTTCGCCGGGGGCTTCGGTCTTTGCGATTGGACGTTACTGGTCGCGGGTTTGGAAGCACTATACACCCGGACCTCGAAGCGGCGGCCGTCAACCTCGGTGACCACCTCGAATAGTCCCTGGTCGCTCGATTCTGCTGTGGGAACTGAATCGGCCGGCGGGGGAAGTACCTCGGGGTGCCGGTCGAGGAAGGTCGTCGTGGCCCTGCCGCTTCGCCAGTCGGGGTGGTCGAGCAGTCGGAGGTGGAATTCCCGCGTCGTTGGTACCCCCAGAACATCGAGCTCGATCAGGGCGCGACGCATGCGTGCCGTCGCCTCGCCCCGGTCGCGACCCCAGGTGATCACCTTGGCGATCAGCGAGTCATAGGCGGGGTGGATACGGCTGCCGCTCTCCGCCGCGCTATCGACGCGGACGCCCATCCCCGCCGGCGGGTGGAAGCGGGCGATCGTCCCAGGAGCCGGTGCGAATCCTTTCCCGGGATCTTCGGCGTTGATCCGGCACTCAATGGCATGTCCGCGGGGGACGACGTTCTTGATCGCAAACGAGAGTGGCGCGCCGCCGGCCACGAGGATCTGCTCTCGCACGAGGTCGATCCCGGTGGTCATCTCAGTGACTGGATGCTCGACCTGAATGCGAGTGTTCATCTCGAGGAAGGCAAACTGACCGTTGGCGTTGAGCAGGAACTCGACCGTCCCCGCACCGCGGTAGGAGACAGCGTGCGCGAGCGCGACCGCGGCGGCAGCCATCGCTTCGCGCGTCTCGTCCGTAACTCCCGGCGCAGGTGCTTCCTCGATCAACTTCTGGTGCCGACGTTGCACCGAGCAATCCCGGTCGCCGACCGCGATGATCTGACCCTGGCCATCGGCCATGAGCTGCACCTCGATGTGCCGCGGATCATCGAGATAGCGCTCCAGATAGACCTCGGGGTTGGCGAAGGAGCGTGCGGCCTCGCCTGAGGCACCGAGGAACGCCGCTTCCATCTCCTCCGGCCCCCGGGCGACGCGAAAGCCGCGTCCGCCGCCGCCGCCAGAGGCCTTCACGGCCACCGGGTATTCGTGATCGGCTCCCCAGGCGAGCGCATCGCGCGGCGAGCTTACCGGTCCATCTGATCCCGGAACTATGGGAACGCCGGCTGAGGCAGCTATCCGCCGCGCCTCGATCTTGTCTCCCATCGCTGCAATCGCTTCTGCCGGCGGACCGACAAAGACGATCCCAGCGTCAGCGCTGGCTCGGGCGAAGTCGGGATTCTCGGCAAGGAAGCCATATCCTGGATGAATAGCGTCGGCGCCGCTACGGCGTGCGATCTCGATGATGGCGGGGATGTCGAGGTAAGGAATCCGGGCCGTGGAGGGAATGCACCATGCGTCATCCGCGAGTCGCACGTGCATGGCCTCGTGTTCGCCCTCGTCATAGACGGCAACCGCGCGAATACCGAGATCGTGGGCGGCACGGATCACCCGGACCGCGATCTCGCCCCGATTGGCGACGAGCAACGTACGAATCGGTGTCTGTGGGTAGGTGACTCCGGGCATGGCGGCGATGATAGCCGCGGCTGGGATTATCATGGTGGCAGAGTTCGCTCTATAAGGGACGGCAGCGCGCGATCGGCCACTGAGGCAATCGCCCGTGGGACAGGAGGCAGCAATGGCGAAGACGGCGGCGGATCTTGTAGCGGAAGCCAAGCAGCGCATCCAGAATCTGACGGTTGACCAGACGGCGGACGAGATCGAACGAGGGGATGCGCTCGTCGTCGATCTCCGGGAGCCCGAAGAGCGGCAAGAACACGGTGCGATCCCGGGCGCCGTGCATGCTCCGCGGGGCATGCTCGAGTTTTGGGCCGACCCGACCAGTTCCTACCACCGGGCAGAGTTCGATCCCAATCGGCGCGTCATCCTGCACTGTGCTGGGGGCGGACGATCCGCGCTGGCTGCTGACACCCTTCAACAAATGGGCTACGCGAATGTGGCTCACCTCGATGGCGGATTCAATGCCTGGAAGGCAGCCGAGCGGCCGGTTGAGGATGTGCAACCAACGTAGACTCCTCGTAACTAAACCGCTGGGGACGGGAGAGTCCGAAGATGGTGCTCCATGCAGCCGACATGCGACGGGAGTATTCGCTGGCGGGTCTCAATGAGACCGATCTCGACCCTGATCCCATTCACCAGTTCGGGCAGTGGTTCGTCGAGGCGCAGGCGGCGGAGGTCCCTGAGCCGAACGCGATGGTCCTGGCGACGGCATCCCCGGACGGCGAGCCCGCGGCGCGGATCGTCCTGCTCAAGGGGTTCGACGAGCGCGGATTCCTCTTCTACTCGAACTACGAGAGCCCGAAAGGCCGCGACCTTGCGCAGAACCCACGCGCCGCGTTGACGTTTTACTGGCCGCAACTGGAGCGCCAGGTCCGCATCTCGGGTGTGGCTGCACGCATCAGCCGTGACGAGTCCCGGGTCTATTTCGACAGTCGTCCCGTGGGCAGTCGCATCGCGGCCAGTCTCTCCCACCAGAGCGAGGTGATCAGCGGTCGCGAGCAGTTGGCTGCGGAATTCAGGCGATTGGCAGAGCAATTTGGCGACGCCGCGATTCCGTTACCCGAGTATTGGGGCGGCTACCGCGTAACCCCGGAATGGATCGAGTTCTGGCAAGGACGCCCGAGCCGGCTCCACGACCGGCTCCGCTATCGGCGTGAGGGCGAGTGCTGGGTCATCGAGCGCTTGTCGCCCTAACCCCGCTCCCGGCCGGCTGTCACTGGTTGCGCCATCCAGCGCGCTCCACCCGCCGAGGCCGGCACATACAGCCGGTTGATGTATTCGATCACCATCCGCTGTGACGAGAAGCGGGGGGCCAGGGAGCGGATCGCCTCTTTCGACCGGCGAATCCACTCGCGGGGCAAATTCTGCTCATCTCGCTCGTAGAAGAGCGGCACGACCTCGCGCTCCAGGAGCGAATAGATGGCGTCGCCGTCGGCAGCATCGCCCTTGCCGTCCATCAGCTCTGACGGCTCGATACCCCAGCCGGTATCCCGATTCGCGGCGAAGCCTTCGATCCACCAACCGTCGAGCACGGACAAATTCAATGCCCCGTTGGCCGCTGCCTTCATGCCGGAGGTGCCGCTCGCCTCGAGCGGTGCGCGGGGGTTGTTGAGCCAGACGTCGACACCCCCGTAGAGGTGAGACGCCAGCAACATGTCGTAGTCCTCGGCGAAGGCAATTCGACCCTGAAACCGCGGGTCGAGAGAGCGCCAGAAGATCTCCTGGATGAGGCGTTTGCCACCATCGTCCGCCGGGTGGGCTTTGCCCGCGAAGATGAGCTGCACGGGTCGCTCCGGATCGGTCAGGATTCGGGCCAGGCGATCCGGGTCGCTGAACATGAGTGTCGCTCGCTTATACGTGGCGAAGCGACGCGCGAAGCCGATGGTGAGGGGTTCTGGTTGGAGAAATGGTCCGGACGCCACCACCTGCTTCGGATCGACCTCGGCGGATGCCCAGCGGCGGCGGGAGTATTCGTGCAAATAGGCGAGGAGCATCTCCTTGTTACGCCGTCGCACCTCCCAAAACTCGATGTCGGGAATGTCGAGAACCGGCGTCCAGATCTCTTCCTCCTGCATCCGCTCGCGCCAGTCCGCCGGCAGGTAGCGATCCAGGAGCGCTTGCAGGGGTGCTGAAATCCAGGTGGGCAGGTGGGCGCCGTTCGTGATCGAGGTGATCGGGGTGAGTGACGCCTCCACGTCGGGCCACAGGTCATGCCACATGGCGCGGGTGATCTCACCATGCCGCGCGCTCACCCCGTTCCGGAAACCGGAGAGGCGCATCGACAGCGCGGTCATATTGAACCCGTCCCCGCTGGCATCGTGGTGTCCAAGCTCAAGGAATTCTTGCCGGGTCAATCCGAGTTGCGGCCAGAAGTAGCTGAAGTACCGGTCGATCAGATACGGCGGGAAAACGTCATGACCGGCGGGTACCGGGGTGTGCGAGGTGAAGACCGACGATGCAATGACACGTTCAGATGCTTCGTCGAAGGTCGGACCCGTCGCTACCCATTCCCGGACCCGTTCCAGGAGGTGAAAGCCGGCGTGACCCTCATTGCCATGCCAGTAGACCGGATCGATCCCGATCGCCCGCAGGGCGCGAACGCCGCCGATGCCGAGAATCTTCTCCTGCCGCAGCCGGTGCTCCTGGTCGCCTCCGTAGAGCCGTGAGGAGACCGTGCGCGTCCAGTCGGGGTTCCCTTCGACGTCAGCGTCAAGCAGGAAGAGCGAGACACGGCCAACCTGGACGCGCCAGATCTGCAAGCGCACCGGCGAGTTGGGGTCATTGAGGACGATCTCGACGCAGAGTGGCTCACCGTCCTCACCGAGCACGGGTGTGATTGGCTCGGCGCCTGGTTCCAGTACCGGCGTCACGTCGAGTTGCCATCCGTCGGGGGTCAGCCGCTGCCGCAGGTAGCCCTGGCGATAGAGGAGCGAGACACCGACGAGCGGCAGCCCGAGATCGCTGGCCGCTTTCGCGTGATCGCCGGCAAGCACGCCGAGACCACCGGAATAGATCGGTAGCGTGGGATGGACGCCGAATTCGGCGGAGAAATACGCGACGGGTCGCTCGATCAGCTCAGGCTGGTGCCTGCCGACCCACGTCGTCTCGGGGTTCGCCGTTAGCAAGCCGTCGAACCGCGCCATTTCCTCGTCATAACGATTCAAATAGTCGTGATCTTCAGCTGCCTGCCGCAGCCGCTCTGGAGCGACGGCACTGAGCAGGAGAACCGGGTTTTCTTCGAGCGACTCGAACAGCACGGGGTCAAGATCGCGGTAGAGATTCTCGGCCCGGGGTTGCCAACTCCACCAAAGGTTTTGTGCGAGCGGACCGAGACCGGCGATCCGCTCGGGGAGCGCGTTGGAGCGCGTGCCATCCGTGGTCGTCATCCAGCCAATGCTCCTGCGTGCCCGGCATTGCGCACGTGTTCACCCCTGTTTTCGCCTTGGCGCGGGCATAGTTCTTTTCAGGGTACTACGTCGTGCATGGTCGTTTCGTTGCGCTTGCCTCGTCAGCGGACCGCGTATGGTGGCCCAAGAGATCGTGAGACGGCGCGGAGATGTGCTGCCGCCGCATCCGCGGCGCGCTCCCCGGACAGGATGCAATCGGGGAGACCGACCCCGTGGAACGCGTTACCGGCCAGATAGAGCCTCGCATGTTCCGACTGCCTAGCCTCGATCCGGGCCACGCGCTGCGGATGACCGAGGAGGTACTGCGGCATGCCACGCGGCCAGCGGTGGACCCGGGTCAATGAAGGAGGAGCAGTTACGCCAAGTCGCACCGCGACTTCCTGGACCGCCAGAGCGACGAGCGACTCGTCGTCCCCCGCAAGCACTTCCTCCTGGCCCGCCCGCCCAATGAAGACCCGGATCAGCTCCCACCCGTCAGGAGCGCGCCCCGACCATTTTCGGGAGGACCAGGTACAGGCCAGGATCGGACTCCTCTCGGCGCGAGGGATGACATAGCCATGACCTTCTAACGGATGCGGGATCTCCTCCCCGCGGTAGGCAAGGGTCACGATCGCGGTCGATGCGTGCGGGATCGCCGCCAGCTCCGTGGTCAGCATGGGATCGAGCTCGGCCAGGAGACCGGCCGCGACATAGGCAGGGGTGGCGACGATGACCGCATCCGCTTGGATCGCACCTCCCGTTGCCAGCCGAACCTCAAATCCGGAACCCGCGGGCGTCACTGCCGTAACCGGGTCACCGAGCACGAGCGTGACGTCGCCGTCGCGGAGCTGAGCCTCCAACGCGCTGACCAGCACGCCGAGACCTCCCACGGGCGTGAGGAACGGGGACCTCGGTGAGGAGGTGGGAGATGGCCCCAATCGCCGGGCGGCCAGCACTCCCTTGATCAGCCCGCCGTATCGACGCTCCGCCTCACGGAGCTGAGGGAACGTCGCGCCCAGACTCAGCTGGTCGCCATTCGCGGCGTAGATTCCCGCCATCAGTGGCTCGACGAGACGCTCCCAGGCTTCCCGCCCGAGGCGGCGGCGAATGAACCCGCCAAGCGATTCGTCGCCTTCCGCACGCCGCGCCGGGAGCAGGTAGTCGAGTGCCACTCGGGCCTTGCCAAGCGATGAAAGCAGGTTGGAGCGAGCAAGCGGGGCGAGACGCGTCGGCACGAGGCCGCTGAGCCCCTCGGGGAGGTCGTGGAGTCGGCCGCGCCAAAGAACGAACGCACGGCGTCGTTGCGGTCTGACACCCTGGAGTTGCGGGTGCGGGTGTTCCCCCAACCCTAGCTCTTCGCACAGTCCCAGCCCTCGCGGTTTGGTGGCGAGGAACGAGTCGGGACCACCCTCGATGACGAAGCCATCGACGTGCTCGGTCACGATCTTGCCGCCGAGGCGATCCTCCGCCTCGACGAGCGTCACCCGCAGATCTGAGGCCGCTTCCGGTCTTCGTTGCAGGAGACGGTGCGCCGCGGCAAGACCGGTGATGCCTCCGCCAACGACGACCACGTGGCCGGGTGCCCCGGATTTCTCTAACGCGCTCAGATCGCCGTCCACCCGCCGTCGACGGTGAGGGCCGTGCCGGTGATCATCGCCGTCGCTGGCCCGGCGAGGAAGGTGACCGCCGCCGCGACCTCTTCCGGCGTGGCCAGTCTCCCGGCGGGTGTTCGACCGAGGATGTCGGACTTGATTGCCTCATTCTCCAGCAAGACCCGGGTCAGCGGCGTTTCGACGAATGTCGGGCAGACGGCGTTCACTCTGATGTGGTACGGGGCCCACTCGATGGCGAGCACCCGAGAGAGGTTGATCACACCTGCCTTGGACGAGCAGTAGGCAGCACGGTCGTAGTAACCGACGAGACCTACGACCGAGGAGACATTGACGATGCTGCCGCCAGGTGGAACTTGATCGCGCATGACCCGGCCCGCGGTCTGCGCAGTGAAGAACAGGCCCTTCAAGTTCGTGTCGAGCACGAGATCCCAGGCCTCTTCTGTGACCTCGAACGCCGGCTGTCGGACGTTGACACCCGCGTTGTTGACGAGGATGTCGAGACGGCCGTCGCCCGCCCGCGCCGCCGCATCAACGCAGTCGGAGATGCTCTCCAGGTCTCGAACATCGAGGGCGACCGCGAGTGCAGGACCGCCCGCACGTTCCAGCTCGGAAACGGTCGCCTCGGCTCGCTCCAGACGGTCGGGGAGCTCGGTGACAACGACCCGCGCGCCGGCGGCGGACAATGCGCGTGCGGCCGCCTGCCCGATTCCGGAGCCGGCGCCGGTGACGAGCGCGGTCATGCCGGTGAGGCTACCGGCGGTTTCTTGAGCTGGCTTGACACCCATTTCCACGGCGATAAGGATACGGCGACGAGTCACCCAACACCCATCACCCCACGGAGGAGAGATGCTGCAACCGCCGCGATTCGGGATCGTTCGCAACCAGAACCTGCCGTGGCAGACGCTCGTCCGCCATTGGGAGATTTTCGAGCGCTTTGGGTTCGACTCCATTTGGCATGCCGACCATTACCAGCGGCCGAGTATCCCCGACGCGCCGTTTCTCGAAGGTTGGACGTTGTTGGCGGCGCTGGCCTTGCGCACGGAGAAACC
>DASUQU010000215.1:0-3151 GCA_036280495.1 Thermomicrobiales bacterium
TACATCGGCGCCCTGCTGATCTTCAACGAGGTCATGTCGTGGATCCCGGCCATGCTCGTCGCCGGGCTCGGCACCGCCTTCGTCGCGCTCCTCATCGGCTACCCGACACTGCGCTTGCGCGGTCCGTATTTCGCGATCACGATGCTCGGCCTCAGTGAGCTGGCGCGGATCGTTGTCACCGCCTGGGACTCGGTGACCCGCGGCGGTCTCGGCGTCTACCTGCCGATCGTGCGCGATCAGCCGCCGCCGACCTACTATGCGATGCTCGTCCTCGCCGTCATCGTTGTCGTCGTCTCATACGCGGTCGGAACCTCGACCTTCGGACTGCGCCTCCTGTCGATCCGGGATGACGAGGTCGCCGCGCAGGCAATGGGAATCAACACGACGCGCTACAAGATGGCCGCGTTCGTCATCTCATCGTTTTTCCCCGGGATTGCCGGCGCGATCTACGCGTATCACGTCGGCTTCATCGACCCGGTGGCCGTTTTCTCCGTCCTGTGGACGATCCGCTCCATCGCGAGCGCGATCGTCGGCGGCCAGGCCACCATCCTCGGCCCGATCATCGGTGCCGTACTGCTCTCCCTGGTATCGGAACAGGTCTGGGCATACGATCCAAACCTCTACCAGGTCATCTTCGGCGGCATCATCGCGCTCGTGGTGCTGGTCCTCCCTGGCGGGCTCATTGCGCTCGGGCAGGATTGGGGCTGGCTGCCCCGGAGCCGGCGGCTTTGAGCGCCCCGCGCACCTCACTCGAGCCCCTCGATCCGGGAGCGAACCCAGCCGCTTCGTCGACGCTACCGTCTCGCACCGGTGATGGGAATGAACGTGCTCCCATCCTCACTGTCAACGATGTTTCGATCCGCTTTGGCGGCGTGCAGGCGCTCAACAAGGCAAACCTGACGATCCGGCCACACCGGATCACCGGAGTGATTGGACCCAATGGTTCAGGCAAGTCAACCCTCTTCAACGCGGTCACCGGCGTCACCCGCGCCGACGCCGGGTCGATTCACTTTCGGGGAAACGACATTACTCGCCTCGGGTCGCACCGAATCAATGAGCTGGGCATTGGCCGTACGTTTCAGCTAACCCGTCTCTTTGGGCGACTGACGGCATTCGAGAACCTTGTCGTCGTCGCCCGCGGTGACCAGGCGGCGGCGCGGTTGCGGGCCGAGGAACTGCTCGACGTCGTCGCGTTGCGCCACGTCCGCGACGAGTACGGGGCCAACCTCTCCTACGGGCAGCAGAAGCTGCTCGAGTTCGTCAGGCTGCTGATGACCGATCCGACGCTGATCATGCTCGACGAGCCGTTCGCCGGGGTCAATCCGACGATGGAGCGGCGGCTGCTGGACCAAATGGAGGGATGGCTGCGCGACGGCAGGACAATCGTCGTCACCGACCACGAGATGAAGATCATGATGGAGATATGCGAGGAGATCTACGTCCTCGACTACGGCGAGGTCATCGCCCACGGCTCGCCCGCCGAGATTCGAGCGGATACCCGCGTGATGGAGGCCTACTTTGGCCGCTGATTCGGCGGTTGCCGGAGCCACGTTGGCTGCCCTCGCCCGCACCGCGCCGATGCTAGCGGTACGAGAGATCGACGCCGCCTACGGCAAGGTACGCATCCTGAACGGCGTCTCGCTCGAGGTGGAGCCGGGAGAGATCGTCTCCATCATCGGTCCCAACGGCGCCGGCAAGTCGACCGTGTTGAAGGCGGTGATGGGCATCCTCAAACCGACCCGCGGCGGGGTGGTGTTCGATGGGGAGGAGATCACCGGGCTGCGCACTGACCTCGTCGTCCACCGCGGGATTGCCTACGTGCCGCAGGGGCGGATCGTCTTCAAGGCGATGAGCGTCGTCGAGAACCTTGAGATGGGTGCGTACACCGTCAAGGATAAGGCGCAGATGCGGCGGACTATGGAGCAGGTGTTCGCCATTTTTCCTCGCTTGGGCGAGCGCCGCAATCAGAAAGCCGGCACCATGAGCGGCGGCGAGCAGCAAATGCTGGCGATGGGCAGGGCACTCATGGTCGAGCCGCGCCTCGTGCTGATGGATGAACCGTCGCTCGGTCTCGCGCCTCAATTCGTCGAGATGGTCTTCAACAAGCTCCAGGAGCTCAAGGCTTCCGGCATGACGCTCTTGCTCGTCGAACAAAACGCGGTCAAGTCGCTCTCGATCAGCGACCGCGGCTACGTCCTCGAGCTTGGTCGCAACCGATTCACCGGCAGTGGCGCCGACCTCCTCGCCGACGAACGGGTGCGCCGCCTGTACCTCGGTGGCTGAGGCGCGGGGTTCGCCGGGCCGACTGGTCGGCCGCGACCTACCGGATGCTCGGAGCGACGCCGTCGAATGGCTGTGGCGGTACCACTGGGACCACCTCCCAAATCGCAGCGCCGGCTTCGGCGACTCCGGTCCCGGCTACGACGTGGCTCGGGCTCGCTGCCGGGTTCGGTCCTGGCCCCTGTCCGGTTTCATGGGCGTGGCGCATCCGGCGCGAAGATCCGCCCCAACACCGGGCTGGTGAACTCCGTCGCGAGGCAATCCATGATGATCTCGTCCCAGTACTGGCCAGCCATCCAGTGGCTCTGGCGACGGCGACCGACCTCCCGGAACCCGGCCTTTTCGTACGCCCGCCGACCGGCGAGGTTGAACGCGTATACCGTCAGCATGATGCTGTGCAGACCGAGGGCGGTGAAGGCGAAATCGAGCATGAGTCGCGCCGTCTCGGTGCCGTATCCCTTCCCCCGACAGGTCTCCGCGCCGATAAGGACCCCGAACTCGGCGCGGCGGTGAACGTGGTCGATGTCGGTCAGGTAGGTCGTACCAACGGCCCGCCAGGAGAGCCGTTCATAGATGGTGAAGAACGCCTTGTCGCTGGCCCCCGTCAGCTCGGCGTAGAGCGCCTCCTCCTGCTCCAGTGTCGTTGGTAGAGGGAGGGAGTACGTCCGCAGCGTGGCCACGTCGTTGTGCCAGCGGTGGTAGGTCGGGATCAAGTCGCGCCGGAGTGGTCCCAGTGCGACCAGATTGCCCTCGATGGTGATCGGCGGGGGCTCGTCGCGCATCTCCTGCACAGGCACCTCCAGCGTGGCCAGATGACAAACGGCTATGGAACCGGTTTCACAAGTCGCTGGCTAATCGACGAGCAATCAGC
>DASUQU010000216.1:0-8538 GCA_036280495.1 Thermomicrobiales bacterium
GTCCATTTGCGTCTCCTCTCAACTCCCTCCCACCGCGGCGTGGGTCAGCAACGGACCGAACGCGCCCTCGCGCGCCGGCGGTGCCGGTCGGACCACGAGGTCCGACGCTGGCCTAGTGCGTCGCGCGCAGAGCGTCGAGCCCCTGTCGCAGCGCCAGCTGATAGATCCAGAGGTCGCCGGAATACGCCATTGCCCGGAATCCTTGTTGCAAGAGCGCCTGACCGTCGGCCACCGCGCCCGCCATGATCCCGGGCGCCTTCCCGTGCCGTTGACACGCCTCCAACACCCGCTCGACGGCCTGCAGGTAGGTCGGGTGGGAAAACTGCCCCGGAATGCCAAGAGAGTTCGTCAGATCGAAGTGCCCGATCCAAAGGACGTCGATACCGTCGACTTCCGCGATGACATCGACGTTTTCGACGCCCCGGGCCGTCTCGATCTGCGCGATGAGCAGCACCTCGTCGTTAGCGGATTCCATTTTCTCGATGATGTCGCCACCGGTGTAGTCATCGTGGGCGACCCCAAACGCTGCTCCGCGGCGGCCGACCGGCGGGTACTTGGCCGAATCGACGATGACTTGCGCCTGCTCGGCGCTCTCGACCATCGGCACCATCAGTCCCATCGCCCCGACGTCGAGGGGTCGCGCGATGAGGTGATACTCCGTGGCCGGGATACGGACCATCGGCACGAGATCGGCGGCTCGGGAGCTGGCCATAAGACCTCGGATGGTCTCGATGCTCCAGCCGGTGTGCTCCATGTCATAGATGACGAACTCGGCGCCCGCTTCCGCAGCGATGCGGCCGATGCCGGTAGTCGGGAACTCGAAGATCATCGTCCCCAGGGACCGTTCCCCGGCCGCGAGCGCTCGCTTGACCTGGTTCGCCCTCATCTTTGCTCCATCCGCTCGCGATACCGCCGCAGCTTCGTTTGCATTGCGGGCGTGTCGGCCGCTTCCCGGTTCACCACGTTCGCCGGAACCTGGCCGGCGGCAACCTCCTGAATCGAGCGCAAGACGCTCTCTCCCATGATCCGCTCGCACTCGTCCGTCCAGCAGAGCGCGTGCGGCGTGACGATGACGTTCTCAAGCGTCAAAATGGGATCGTTCGGATCGACCGGCTCCTGCTCGAAGACGTCCATCCCCGCTCCGGCGATGCGCCGGTTCCGCAGGGCCTCGTACAGCGCCCCCTGATCGACGAGCGGACCGCGGGCGGTGCTGATCAGGTGCGCCGTCGGCTTCATCATAGCCAGGCGCTCGGCATTGACGATGTGGCGCGTCTCCGGCGTCAACGCCGCGGCCACCACGACGAAATCGGACTCTTTGAGCAGGGTTTCGAGATCGGTCAGCTCGACCCCTTCGGCCTCCGCAACAGTGGTAATCGCGTACGGGTCATACGCGATGTGGCGCATACCGAGCGGTCGAGCGATGCGATGGGTCTCCTGTGCGATTCGTCCGAACCCGATGGTGCCGAGAGTCTTGCTGACCAGTCCCGTGCCGCGTGCATCCTGCTTGTCGGCCCAGCGGCCCTCGCGCGTCAACCGGTCCTGTTCGAGCAGGCGCCCCGCAAGGGCCAGAATGAAGGTCAGATTGACGACGGCCATCGGCCGCTGCACCGCCTCCGGGGTGATCGTCAAGAACACCCCATTCGCAGTACAAGCCGGGACGTCGATGTTGTCGTAGCCGACGCCGAAGCGCGCGACCAGCGTCAGGCGCTTGTTGCCTTCGAGCGTCGCCTCGGTAACGCGCGGTCCGAGCACCCCAAGTGCGTCGAACCCGGCGATCTCCTCGGGGCGCAGCTCGCTCCCGTGCTCCGGGAGGAACGTCACATCGATACCAGGAGTCTGCTCCAGCAGGTGTACTCCGGCCCCGCCGAATCCAAGCTCCCCGTTGGGACGGATGAAATCGCGCGTGACACCGACACGAAAAGCGTCGCTCATGCCCCTCACTCTCAGCGTACCGAGATACCGCCGTCGACGTGGAAATGTGAGCCGGTGGCAAACGCCGATTCGTCCGAAGCAAGGAAGACCGCGATTCCCGCCATGTCCTGCGGCGTACCGACCCGGCCGATCGGGTGCAGCGACACCAGTTTGGCTCGTACCTCGGGGTCGTCCATCAGCGGTTTGGTGAGTGTCGTCTCGATCGAGCCGGGGACGATGCCGTTGACGCGAATGCCGTATGGCGCGTAGTCAGCGGCCATGACGCGGGTAAGCCCCATGACTCCGGCCTTGGACGACGAGTAGGCATGCCAGCCGGCGCCAGACATGGTGATCCCGGTGGGAGAGCCGGCGTTGATGATCGAGCCGCCTTCACCGCTCTCCATCATCAGGCGCACCCCATGTTTGCACGTGAGATAAACCCCGCGCAGGTTCACGTCGTGCGTCCGTTGCCAGACATCGATGTCTAATTCGTGCACAGGCGCATCTTCGCCGATGAGCTGAACGGCAGCGCATGTGTAAAGCACGTCGAGGCGTCCATGACGGCGGCGCACGTCATCGAATGCGGCGGCGACGCTCGCTTCGTCGGTGACATCCGTGATCAGCGGGAACGACCGGTCGCCGATCTCCTGGATCGTCGCCTCGACCGCTGGCGCGTTGCGATCGAGCACGCCGACTCTCGCTCCTTCGCGAGCAAATGCGCGGGCGGCTTCCTGACCGATCCCGCTACCCGCCCCTGTAACGACAGCGATCTTGCCCTCCAGGCGCGCCACCCCATCCCTCCCCGAGTCTGTCTGAGCGCGTCAGCTGGCTGCTACCGTTTGGCGGGCACGCCCTTGAAGCCTGAAATGGCTGTGGGGCGCTCGCTTGCGGCGAGCCGGTCCTCGGCAGCAATAACCGGTTTAGTGGTTGACTGGTTGACCAGTGGGCTGATCGTAGCGACGGCGTCCGCCATTGTCAAGACGGCACCGCGCGTTCACGCTCGCGTCTGGCGGTTGACATAGCTGCCTGCGGGTGTAGCCTGCACGTGAACGACACAGACCAAGAATGACCTGCTATCGGGAGATGCGGTATGGATGCTCCTCGGTTTGATGCATTGGCTCGGTCACTTGCGCGCCATCTGCCTCGTCGCGGGGTCTACCGCACTGGTGCGGCAGCCGCAGCGCTGGCGACATTCCGTGCAACGCCTCGGCGGGCGGCGGCGCAAGGCACCCAGAGCGTCGGATTACCCTGTAAACCATGCAATTGCACCGACGGTGGCTGCGACTGCTGCCTGATCGGAATGACCGGGGGCGGGGTCGTGCGTACCCAGTCCGGGGATGTCAATCTCGTTCTGTTCGCCACCCAGCTGGCCGCCGACGCACTGCAGGAAGCCGCGGGGTTCGTGCGCTGGCTCGATCCGAACACCGATGGTGGGCTGACCCTGGAGAGCATTGGCCCGATCGCCTACACCTGGCCCGACGGCGAAGAGCACCTTCGCACTGTCACAGGTGTCATGATTGTCAATGGGGGAGAGGAACACCCATTCCAGCTCGAGGTCTTCGATGCCGGTCCCGGACTGGTTGGTCAAGACACGGCGCGACTCACTGTCGGCGACAGGGCGGCGGGCGACGGCTCGGGATTCACCTATGAAGCGGCGGGGATCGTCGTCGGCGGTGATCTGCAACTGCTGAGCTCAGTCGCGCCGATAACGCCGGGAGGCTGACGGAAGAGTCGTTCCAGCGGAACTTCATCACAAGTCCGGCGGGAGATCGATGTTGGGGGGAAGTTGCGTCGCCCCGTCGACAATTGCGGGTTCGATTTGCTCCCCCGTGAGTCCTTCGACGTCAGTCAAATTCGCACCGGATAAGACGGCTCCGGTGAAGTCCGCATTGAGCACGTTTGCCCCGCTCAGATCGGTGCTGAGCAGGAGTGCGTTGCGCAGATTCGTACCAAGGAGATTTGCCTCGCTGAGATTGGTGCCTTCAAGCGTTGCAGTGGAGAGATCAGCGGCCAGAAGATTGGCGTTTTGCAGATCGGCCCGGCTGAGGTTGGCCAGCGCGATATTCGCCTGATAGAAACTTGCCCCCTGAGCGGCAACGCCGTCGAGATTCGCCTGGATGAGCGTGCTCTCGGCGAACGTCGCATCCGAGAGGTCAGCGCGGACCATGATCGCGCCGCGCAGATCGGAGCGGTCCCAGCACGTGTTGCGCAAGTCGTAGCCGGCCAGGTCCATCCCCACCGCGTTGATCCCGGCGAGGTCCAGGCATCCCCCCTCTTCCACCTCGGCGCTTATCTGCTCTGGTGTCCTCCGTCCGATCACTTTCAGGACAGCCTCGACCTCGAGCGGTATCGGGGGCGCACTCGTCTGGGGTGTTGCCGCCGCATCGCCCGGCAATGGAGACTCCTGGCGAACGAACGCCGTCAGCACCTCCATGACCGGACCATAATCGCGCGGCGAGTCGCGGGCAATACGCTCCAGCGCGTAGATACCGCCCAGACGCACCGTGAGATCGTCGCTCCCGAGCTGGTCGACGGCGCGCGAGAACCGATCGGTTATCTGTCCTTCCTGACTCACACGCAGGTTGTCGCTCGTCTGTCCCAACTGCTGCCAGGCAAAAATCAGCCCGGTAAGAACGGCGACACCGCTCAGGATCTGGCCGAGCGTGCCACGTGACTCGTTCTCGATCTCGAATACCTCGCGTGGACTGGGGTTGCCCGATCGGGCCCAGCTGTTTGCCTGCCATTGCGGCACTTTCCAGAGGAGATAGACCGCCCAGAGAGAGATCGTCAGCAGGGCAACAGCCCAGGCCGCGCTGGTTGTCTCGACCGGGCCGATAAACGGCAGCTCTCCGCGCACGGCGCCGACCGCGAGCAGCAGAGTGACCAACGCCCCGAGAACACCCAGTATGGGTAGGCTCCGAACCGCAACTGCCGCGACGGGTGGGGGGCTTGTTCGTCGCCGGGAGCGATGAAATTGGTCCTCCTGACCTGCCCGCGCAAGCTCGACCTGCGCGGACGGTTGGCTCTGCGTTGGTGCCGGCGACGGAATCGGGGTACCGCCCTCAGCCGGTGTCTCAGTCTCCGGACGCGTCGATGCTCCACTCAACGTCGTTGCTGCTGCGGAGGTCGTCTCTCGCCGGCGCGACCGCGAACGAGGCCGTCGCAGGAGCCGGCCACTCATCACGGTCAGCACAGTCAAGGCGAGACGCGTAAACATCGCTGGGTTCAAATCCTCCCGGGACGAAGATGCCGGTCGCTCGGGTCGTATCTTGCCACGCCTGTGTACAAGTGAACGCTTTCGCGCTTGACGCCCCTACCCGGATCTGATTAGGATCAACCTCGTGACGATGCTGGCTCCCTCCGCCGCTGCTAAATGGTGTAGACGCGCCTACGGCGCGGTCTCGCTCGCGGTTGTGCTGCTGGTTTTCGCGGCGCAGTGCACGCCTCTGGCACTGGCGCAAGAAGTGCCTGAGCTCCAGATCACCTCCACCAATTACATCGCCATCGACGCCGAGACTGGTGAGATCTACGCTCAGCGCGGTGCGCACGAGCGCCGGGCGCCGGCGAGTCTGACCAAGGTCTTCACCGCCATCGAAACGATCGAATCTCTCCCTCCGGACGCGCCGGTGATCACCAGCGAGTCTGACCTCGTGAGCGAGTTCGCCAGTCGGGTCGGCTTTGCGCCGGGCGAATCGTTCACGGTAGAGGAACTGCTCTACGGCATGATGCTGCCGTCCGGGAACGACGCGGCTCGAGCGCTGGCGCGAACTGCGGGCGCCGAGGAAGGCGATACCGACGAGGAAGCCGTCAACCGATTTCTGACCCGCCTCAACAAACGCATCCAGAACATGGGGCTGACTGACACACAGCTCGTCGATCCTGACGGCTGGGGAGTTCCGGGACACTACTCGTCCGCCTACGATCTGGCGGCCTTCATGATGTACGCGATGCGCTATCCACGGTTTGTCAAGGCTTTCTCGACCCTCACCTACGAGACGGCCGACGGCTCGTATGAGTTCCGCAACAACAACCGCATGCTGCGTACATACGAAGGCATCGTTGGCGGCAAGACCGGGTACGACGACGATGCCGGTTGGTGCCTGATCAATGTCGCCCAGCGGAATGGGAGGCGCGTCATCGCCGTGACCATGAACGGGGTCGCCCCCGATGACTGGTACGACGACAATCGCGTCTTGCTGGACTACGCGCTCGACCAGCAAGCGCTGCGGGCCGAAACCGGCACGGGTGTCACCGGGGAGGTCGTCCGCTTCCGCGATCCCGACGCGGCCACCATCCTGGCGATGGGTTCCGCGGGGGGCGCGATTGGGCAGCCCGCTCTGCGGGCGGCACGGGAAGTGCAGCCGGTGGCCCCACAACCCGGTCCGATCCCGGGAGAGCAATTGGGCGTCAGCGGGGCCGGATGGATCGCCTCCGTCTGCGTTACCGCGGGGTTAATCGCGGTCCATGGGATCGCGACCTGGCGGCTGCGGTCAGGACGACTCCGGAACGGGGCCGGCACACGGTTTCTGGCGACCAATCAGCCAGCGACTCCCCTTCTGAGTCCAGTCCTGGAGCCGGCTGCATCGGCTAGCGATTGACAGCATCGGCGCGACGTTTCTATCCTTCGCTCGTTAATTGAGGTGCTACGGCGTCGATCGGGACGAGTAGCCGCGGGACCGTCGCCAGAAAGACCGGCTGACGCTGAGAGTCCGGTTCGACATGGCCCCGGTGAAAACCACCCAGGAGCCGGCCACTGAAACTCCCTTCGGAGCGTAGGCTGACCCGGTAGGCCCCGTTACCGGCCACATCGAGCAGGCGGCACGTCGTGCCAAAGCCTGGAATGAGGGTGGAACCACGCCGGTCCGGCGTCCCTGGTGGGGACACGGGCCGTTTTTCATGCCCTGCTCGCGATCGGCGCGAGGTACAGGACGCGATGCGCCAGAGCGGAGCGACCGAGATGACAGACACACATGACGACATCGACAGTATGGACATCGCGGTTGATCTGGAGGATGCACGGGCATATGAGCTGGCGCGCATGCGCCACTCGGCCGCGCACCTCATGGCGGAAGCGGTGCTGGAGATCTTCCCGGACGCGCGGCTTGGGATCGGTCCCGCCATCGAGCACGGCTTCTACTACGACTTCGATTTACCGCGACCATTGAAGCCGGACGACCTCGCGGAGATCGAGCGTCGCATGGCAGCCAACCGTGAGAAAGCGGAACCGTTCGTGCGCGAGGTGGTTACGCGTGAGGAAGCACTGCGCATTTTTGGCAAGAACCCCTACAAGGTCGAGCTGATCGAGGGTCTTCCGCAGGACGAAATCATCACGACATACCAGCAGGGCGAGTTCGTCGATCTGTGCCGCGGTCCACACGTGCCCAGCACGGGCGAGATCGGGCCGTTCAAACTCCTCTCGATTGCCGGCGCCTATTGGCGAGGCGATGAGAAGCGGCCGATGCTGCAGCGCATCTACGGCACGGCCTGGCCGACACAAGAGGAGCTGGATGCACATCTGACGCGGCTGGAAGAGGCCCAACGCCGCGATCATCGCCGTCTCGGGCGCGAGCTCGATCTCTTCTCGGTCAACGAGGAGATCGGCCCCGGTCTCATCCTCTGGCATCCAAAGGGGGCGATGGTCCGCTATCTGGTCGAGCAATTCGAGCAGAAAGAACAGCTCGCTCGCGGCTACGATCTCGTCTACACGCCCCACATTGCATCGGAAAAGATCTACCGCACCTCCGGCCACCTGGAGACGTATCGGGAGAACATGTACTCGCCGATGAGCATCGAGGAGGTCGACTACTACCTCAAACCGATGAACTGCCCCGGTCACATCATGATTTACAAGAACCGGGTCCATTCCTACCGGGATCTACCTATCCGGTTGGCCGAGCTGGGTACCGTCTACCGCTATGAGCGGTCCGGGACCCTGCACGGGATGCTGCGCGTGCGCGGCTTTACCCAGGACGATTCCCACATTTTCTGCACGCCGGAGCAGGTCGTCGCCGAAGCGGGAGGAGTGATCGACCTGGCCATGCACATGGCCGACGTCTTTGGCTACGAGTTCCAGTCGTATCTCGCGACGCGACCCGAGAAATCGATCGGCGACGAGGAGGTCTGGGAAACGGCGACCGAGGATCTCCGACGCGCGATGGAGATTCGCGGTCTGTCGTACAAGATCGACGAGGGCGGCGGGGCGTTCTACGGACCCAAGATCGACATCAAGTGGGTCGACGCCCTGGGTCGGGAGTGGACAGGTCCGACCATCCAGGTCGACTTCAATCTCCCGGAGCGTTTCGACGTCAATTACATCGGTGAGGACGGCGAGCGGCACCGAGTTGCCATGATTCACCGCACCCTTCTCGGCTCGATGGAGCGTTTTGTCGGTGGATTGGTCGAGCACTACGCCGGGGCGTTCCCACTCTGGCTCGCTCCCGTGCAGGCAGCGATCATCCCGATCACCGACGAGCAGATAGACTACGCGCGCGACGTGGCCAGGCGTCTCACGGAAGCGGGTCTTCGTATCGAAGTCAACGATCGGCGTGATCGCATGCAGGCGAAGATCCGGGAAGCGCAGCTGCAGAAGATCCCGTACATGCTCGTGATCGGGAAGAGAGAGGCGGC
>DASUQU010000217.1:0-6567 GCA_036280495.1 Thermomicrobiales bacterium
TCCCGCCCGGGACTACCTGACCGTTTTGACAGCAGACCAGTCCGGCATCGCAGTTGCCCTGGACCCCGCCGGTGCACGCACACCCCTCGCCGGTGCATGGTGGAGGCGCGCACTGGTCCTCGGGTTGACATGTCCCAGCCCCACCGGGAATCGCCACGCCGTCCTGGCAGCAGATCAGCCCGGAATCACATGCACCGAGTACGCCGCCGTTGCAGTCGCATCCCTGGCTGGTGCAGGGCGCCGGGGAACATTCCGCCTCGGCGACACAGGTTCCCGCGCCGCCAGGAATCGGCTCTCCATTCTGGCAACAGACCAGCCCCGCGTCGCAGTTGCCCTGGACCCCGCCGGTGCACGCACAGCCCTCACCGGTGCATGGAGCGTTGCACTGGGCTTCCGTTTGACAGGTGCCGGGTCCGCCTGGCGTGCCAGTGGTTCCGCAACAGATCAGTCCGGCATCACAGGGAGACTGAGTTCCGGTCGTGCAGTCGCAGCCTTCTGCCGTGCAGGGGGGCGCGGGCGCGTCAGCGCATTGCCCGCTGTCATTGCAGTAGTTGGAGCAGCAGCTGGGACAGGCATCGTCCGCTCCACAGGTGGGGTCACAAGCGCCACCGTTCTCGACACACTGGTTCGGGTGGCAAACCTCCCGCGTCTGGCAGACACCAGGACCACCCGGGACGTCGGTGGTCGGGCAGCAGATGAGACCACGGTCGCATGGCCGACGCGTACCGGTCGAGCAGACGCACCCCTGACCCGTGCATGACTCCGGCGTGGGTGTCGCCGTCGGGAGCGCGACCGCCGTTGCCGTCGGGGCGCCGGGAGCGGTTGTCGGCGCAGATCCCGTCGTCTGCTGCGACTCGGCTGGGCAGGTGTTGCGGAACGTCTGCGCCGCGCCCGCGTAGACGTAGGTATCCCCGGAGAGCGCCTCGTCTGGCGCGGGGAGCAGGTCCCCTAAGTTTCGCGCGATCCAATTCGCCTCCGCGGAGGCAAATTTCTCGAAGTCCTCCTGACTGCGGAAGACCGCGACCGTCGCGAAGTCACCGTCTTCATCTTCGACGGTGAAGTAGGCAATGAAGCCAGAGGCCCCACAGGCCGCCTCGATATAGCCTCGCTGCAATGCCGCGCGTACCGCATCCGTCGAATTGTCTAGCGTGTAGCGACGGATGACCGTGTAGACCGGCTCGTCCCGCCGTTGGGCCGCAGCCGGAGCGGTATGAACGCCGGCCGAGGCGAGCAATGTCGCCGAGGCAGTGGCCCCCGCACGACGTAGGGCGTTGCGTCGCGTGAGGCGTCCTGCCAGTGACTTGGCCAGGTTATCGAATCGCTGCGCGTCCATTCTCCTGGGCCTCCATTCACTGCAATCAGCGGCGACTCACTCGCCGGCAACGATCAACGGAGGAGCCAGGAGTCGCCGGACAGAGGGTGCGAACCGTGGCTCCGCAGTCGTGAGCGGGGCAGATGCGGGGATGCCAAGGATACGATGACTCGCTATCCCTTCACCGCACCCAGCGTGAAGCCAGCGATGAAGCGATCCAGGAAGAGGTTGTAGAGGAGCGCGATCGGGATGGCCACGATGGCCGCGGCGGCCATCAGCGATTGCCAGAAGAAGACATCACCTCGGATCAACTCCGTCGTCACCCCGACCGAGATCGTCTTCTGCTGCGAGGAGGTCACGAAGGCGAGCGCATAGACGAACTCGTGCATGGTCAACGCGAAGCTGAAGACCACGACTGTCAGCAGCCCTGGCAGCGAAACCGGCAGGACTGTCCGCCAGATCGCCCCCAACCGGCTGTAGCCGTCGACCATCGCCTGCTCTTCGATATCGCGCGGAATCGACTTGAAGAATCCCATCAGCAGCCACGTGCAAAACGGGATAGTGAAGGTCGGATAGACGAGCACCATTGCCCACCAGGTGTTGCGCAAACCGAGATCCGCAACTACGCGGGAAAGCGGGATGAACAGCAACGTCGGCGGCACGAGGTAGACGAGGAAGATGGCGATGCCCAGCCCCTCCCCCCACTTGCCAGCCAGCCTCGACAGGCTGTACGCAGCTGGGACCGCCCCGATCAGTGTGATCAGCACGACCAGCACAGCGACGATAAACGTGTTGCGGGCGAAGGTGGCGTACTCCGTCCGCTCGAAGAGGTAGGTGATGTTGTTCAGCGTCGGCGGTTCGTTGTAGAGGAACGGGTTGCGGTTGGGATCGTACAGATCGCTGTTCTGCTTGAAGACGGTGAAGATCATCCAGCCGAACGGGAGCGCCGCGAACAGCGCGAAGAACGTCGCCGTCACATACAGCAACCCACGCGTCGCCACGCGCCGCACTTGCGCCTGCCGCCGCGCCCGCTCGTTCGCCGCGTCATCCCAGACCGGCGCTGCGGTGGGCGACACGGGCATAGGGACGGCGAGCGACGCAGGCACCTCCCCTACGGCCTGACTTGCCCTCTTGCCGTCTTCTTGTAGCCGTCTAGCCGTCTCGGTCACACCGTTTCCGCCCGCTTCGCGATTCTCAGCATCAGCGCCGCCACGCCAACCAGCACCGGGAAGAGGAAGAGCGCGATCGCCGCGCCCTGACCCAGACTCCCCCCTTCGATCCCCTTGAAGTAGGCCCAGGTCGCCAGCACCTGCGTCGAGTCGAAGGGGCCACCGCGGGTGAGGATGAAGACGACGATCAGGTCGGTGAAGGTGAAGACGATGCCGTAGAGCACCGCCACCGCCATGATCGGCAGGAGCAGCGGAATGCGGATGGCGAACAACTGGCGGAAGAATCCGGCGCCGTCGACGTTCGCCGCGTCCTTGACGTCCTGAGGAATCGCCGTCAGCCCCGCCAGCAAGATCACCGTGGCGAGCGGCAGTGTCCGCCAGACGTGGACGATCAAGACGGACAGGCGCGCGCGGTCGGGGTAGGCCAGCCAGAGACTGTTGGTGCCGAACCAGTCAGGTCCCAGCGGGCTGCCGACCCCCAGGAGCCCGGCCTGCCGCATCAGGTAATCGATCGGGCTGTAGACGTTGTCGAGCGTCCACAACCAGCCCAGCACGCCGAGCGCGATCGGAGTGGTCCAGGGCAACAGCACCAGGAAGCGAACCAGCCGCTTGCCATGGAAGTCGGCGGAGAGCACCAGGGCCAGGATGTTGGCCAGCACTAGCACAACCGCTTGCGAGACGATTGTGAAGACGAACGTGTTTTGGAGCGCGGTGCGGAAGGTGGTGTTATCGAGCGCATCGCGAAAGTTCTTGAGACCGACGAAGTCGATGCTTTGATCGCCGATCGTGACGTCGCTGAGACTGTAGAGCACGGCCAGCACCAATGGAATGCCCACCAGCGCGATGATGTAGATGACCGCCGGCAGCAGGAGCACCGGCCCCAGCACGCTTTCCCGGTCGAGCCAGTAGCGGCCCTGCCGCGTATCAGCGAGGGCCGCCGCATCCACCTGGGCGCTCGCGCTCATGGCCGCCTCCCATTACGATCCAGCCGCAGCCCGGTTTCACGATGAAACCGCTTCAGGTCATGGCGGCGCACGGCGAACTCGGTCGTGCTCCCGACCTCGGTATCGATGGCGGAGTTCGCGGGGAAACGAGCCACGGCTTTTGCCTGACCGACTTCGCCGTAGAGCAGTCGCTCCGCGCCCAGGTATTCGGTGCGATGGACGTGATAGGGAAAGCGCACCCAGCTGTCCCCCATTTCCGGTTGCCATGGAATGAAATGCTCCGGGCGGAACCCGAGCAGCTCACCGGAGACGGTATCGGGAATCAGGTTCATCGGCGGCGAGCCGAGAAAGGTGGCAACGAAGGTATCGGCCGGATCGTCGTAGATCTCGTGCGGGGTCCCGACCTGGCGAATCCTGCCCTGCTCCATGACCGCGATGCGATCACCCATCCCCATGGCCTCGACCTGGTCGTGCGTGACATAGATGGTTGTCGTTCCTACCCGGCGCTGGAACCCTTGCAACTCATCCCGGGCCGATGCCCGCCGCTGCGCATCGAGATTGGAGAGGGGTTCGTCGAGGAGGAACACCGTCGGCTCGCGTACCAGAGCCCGCGCCAGCGCCACCCGCTGCCGCTGGCCGCCCGAGAGCTGGCGCGGTTTGCGGTCGAGAAACGCGTCGATGCCGAGGATACCCGCCGCCCAGGCCACTCGCCGCGCCTGCTCGGATTTAGATAGCCCAGCGGCCTTGAGGGGAAAGGCGATGTTGTTGTAAACGGTCATGTGCGGGTAGAGCGCGTAACTCTGGAAGACCATCGCGATCTGGCGGGCACGCGGCGGTAAATCTGTCACCACCCGCCCTCCGATGAGGATGTCGCCGCTGGTCGGTGGCTCCAACCCGCCGATCATGCGCAACAAGGTCGTCTTGCCGCAACCGGAGGGTCCCAGCAGCACCAGGAACTCCCCGTCGGCGGACGCCAGGTCGATGCCGTCGACGGCGGCAACGCCATCGAAACGCTTGCTCAGGTCACGGACTTCAACGACGGCCATAGCTAGGCGAGAAGTCGGTAAGTCGGTGAGTCGGTGAGTCGGGTAGTGGAGTCGTGAGTCGTACGTCGTGAGTCGTGAGCTAGTCGAGCCCAGGGTTGCCTCCTGCACAGTGCAGGCAAGCTGGTAGAGAGCGCCAGATCATGTGGAGCATCAATCATGGCAGTTTTCGCTCCAACGCTGGATGCTGGATGTCCAGCCATGTGTGAAGAAGGATCGCGGGTCCCTCTCCAAGCAGACGGATTGCGCTGAGGGCTGCTCACCGTCTTACTCACGACGTACGACTTACGACTCACGACTGTGGGGTTACGCCCCACCTCCCATAAGCCCCTCGGCCCGCCACTTGTCGAAGATGGCGCTGATCTCCGCTTCCGCTTCGGCGACCGACTCCTCGGGCGACTGCTGCCCGGTGGCGGCACGGGCCATCATGTTCGGTAGGGTCGGCAGGGCGAAGATCTCGCCCACCGCCGCATTGGCCGGACCCGGGTGGCCGAGGTTCGTCGTCCAGTCGTTCGCGGTCTTCAACGGCGACAGCTTGTCGGCCGGCTCCGAGCCATAGGGATCGTTGTCGAGCCAGCTCTCGAGATCGGGCACCGTCGAGGGCCAGGCCGGGAAGTTGTAAAGCTCGCTCTGCTCGCAGGCGGCGGCGTAGTTGCCAACGAGATGGAAGAGGAACTCCTTGGCGGTGTCCGGGTATTGCGAGTGGTTGGGGATCATCGAGATGAAGACCGCATGGCCGTGCGCCAGCGCACCTTCCTCACCCGCCGGTCCTAGCAGCGGCGTGCGGAAGAAGATATCGGCACCAACGTCCGGCTGATCCTTCTGCGCCGTGCGGTAGGCGGAGATGGAGTTGAGGATATAGGAAGCGCGACCGGCGACGAGGAGCTGGTTGTTGCTTGCCGCGTTCCAGCCGAAGACCTCCGGCGTCATGGCGGTCTTGTAGAGCTCGCTCATGTACTTGACGGCTTCGATCGTCTCCGGCGAGTTGATGACGACGTTCTCGTTCTCGTCCTGGATCGCCGCGCCGTATGCCCATAGCAGGGTCTGCGCCGCCATACGAGAGTCCTGCTCGTTGGACATCCCAAGGCCCATCTGGACTCCCTGCTCCTGCTTGATCTGCGCACCGCCTGCCAGCAACTCATCCCACGTCGATGGGCCATCTGGCATCTCGACTTGCTCCCAGAGAGAGCGCCGATAGTCACCCGGGTCAGGCGCATAGCCGTGACAGAGACCGAAATAGACATTGGTGGTCGGGTTGTAGCTGTTGCGCATCGCCATCGGCAGCTGCTCGCCGTGGCGGTTGTTGAGCTCTTCGACGACGTCGGTCATGTCGAGCACGCTCTTCTCGTACTGGGCCAGCGCGGCGATATGCTCGACGATGTCGTGACCCTGACCGGCGGTGATCTCGGCCGCGATGGCCGCCGGGACGTCGGCGGTATTGACGTGGTCGACCTGGGTGGTGACGCCGTTGGCCTCGCCCCACTCGGCCACGAACTGGTCGAACCAGACGTCATGCAACGGCACGAAGTGGCTCCAGAGGAGGATGCTGAGGCTGGTGCCGGAGATGTCGGTCGTCGTCGGCGTCTGCCTCAGCGTCGCCGCCCCCGCCCCGGTGCGGAAGAAGGGTGTCGCCGCGGCGAGCGTCAGCGACGCGCCGGCGCCTTTGAGGATCGTTCGCCGATCGGTCCGTCGGGGCAGATACGTTCGCAGCCGATCGTCTCGCATCGTGTCGCTCCTTTGCGTCTGGGGTAAGCCGCGGATTATCCCAGGCTGCGACGCCTGGTCCGGGGATCGAACCATCTCCGATCCAACGTGTCAAGCGCGCACAATCCGGGCCAGCGAAGGTCATCGGGGTTGGGTATTTGATGCTGGGTGTTGGGATGTTAGGGGGTGAAGCGTTCGGCGTAGCGAGTAAAGAACGGTTCTGTGGATGTGATGCGGCTGAGATATTGAGCCCTGACCGTTGACTCGGTATGTCCAAGACGAAGAAGCCCCTCTCCCAGTGGGCTGGGAGAGGGGCTGGGATGAGGACGTTTCTACCGGCGGCGGTCAGGCACCGCACGTGGCAGAGACGCACTTCCTGGGCACCGGCGGTATCG
>DASUQU010000218.1:0-7664 GCA_036280495.1 Thermomicrobiales bacterium
CAAAGCAAGGCGACGAGCACGAGGAGCACCTCGTGCCGCTTGCCGACGATGACCCGCTCGACGTTATCGCCGACCAGGCGCGCGACACCCTGGACTGCGCCGGGATCCATCAGTTGAGGTAGCTCCTGTCGGATCTCCCGCGCAGCGGGACACCGTTCCAAGTGGCCAGCACGATTTCTCGCATCCAGCGAAGTATAGCGTCGGGGTGCCGGGTGATAGGCGACTCGATGCAGTTGTCACGTAAGGACACAGGCGGATCGGCGATACTTGACTACAGATACAGGAGGATCCCTGCGTGTCCGAACCACAGCAGATACGTAATGAGCAGCAGGAGGATGATCGCCCCACCTTGTTGCTGGTCGACGGCTACGGGCTGATCTTCCGCGCCTACTACGCGATCAAGAACGAGATTGCGACATCCAAGGGCGAAGTCGTTAACGCCGTGTTCGGGTTCGCGTCGATGCTGCTGGATGTGCTCCATCGGGAGAGACCAGAGCACGCAATCATCGCCCTGGAAGGCGGACCGACGTTCCGGGACGAAGAGTTCGCTGAATACAAGGCAAATCGCGGCGCCATGCCAGACGATCTGGGGCCGCAGGTCGAACGTGTACGGCAGTTGATCGATGCGCTCAATATCCCGATCGAAGAGCGACAGGGCTACGAAGCCGACGACGTGATCGGCAGTCTCTCACGCGTCTGCGGCGACCGCGGAGACGTCCGGGTGATCATCGTTACCGGCGACAGCGACCTGTTGCAGCTTGTCGACGAGAACACGACGGTCGTGCTGCCGGGAGCGCAGCGCTTCGGCGAACTGCGCTACTTCGACCCGGCCGCAGTCCACGCGCGCTACGGTTTCGGACCCGAGTACGTCGCGGATTACAAAGCCCTCGTGGGTGACACCTCGGACAACATTCCGGGTGTCTCCGGCATCGGCGAGAAGACGGCCAAGGCACTCATCGCTCAGTACGGGGACATCGAATCGATCATCGCCCACCTCGACGAGATCACTCCGCCCCGGGCCAGGAACGCCCTGGCCACCGGGGTCGACGAGGCGCGCCGCAGCAAGCGGCTGACGACGATCGTCCGCGATCTCCCGATCGAGATCGACCTCGATCGCAGCCACATCGGCAACTACGACCGCGAAGCGATCATCGAGCTCTTCCGCGAGCTGGAGTTCCGCACGCTGGCGACCCGATTGCCGGAGCAGCGTGCCGATCGACTGGAGGTCGCGCCGCGACTGGAGCGTCCCGAGTCGCTCCGTACCATCGTGCGCACGGACGAGGATCTGGCGCGACTGGTGCAGCGCGTGCGCGAGACGGGTCGCTATGCCATCGACGTCGAGACCGATTCGCTCGATCCTCTCGTCGCCAACCTGGTCGGCATAGCGGTCGGAGTCGGCCCGGCGGAGGGGTATTACATCCCTCTCCGCCATGCGGCTGGTAACCCGGATCAGCTCGGCCCGGAGGCGGTTCACACCGCGTTGCAGCCACTCCTGACCGACGGCGATCTGGAGGCCTACGCGCACCATGCCAAGTACGACAGGGCCGTGTTGGAGCGCCATGGGTACGAGCTGACCAACCTCGGCTTTGAGACGATGATCGCCGCTTACCTGCTGGGCGAGACCTCGCTGCGCTTGAAGGACCTGGCTTTCACCCGCCTCGGCCGCGAGATGACCGAGATCGTCGCCCTGATCGGCAGCGGGCGAAATCAGCTGACGATGGACATGGTCGACTCTGACGAAGCCGGGGACTACGCCTGCGCCGACGTCGAGGTCACTTTCGAGCTGGCTGACTTGCTGCGGCCGGAGATCCACGAGGCGGGGATGGACGCCCTCCTCTATGAGATCGAGCAACCGCTCGTGCCGGTGCTGGCGAAGATGGAAGAGGCGGGCATCGCAGTCGACGTACCGTACTTGACCGAGCTGTCGCAAGAGATAACGGCCAGGCTGCAGCAGGTCGAGATCGAGCTCAATGAACTCGCAGGACGGCCGATCAACCCGAACTCGGCGCGGCAACTCGCGCCACTCCTCTTCGAAGAGCTCGGGCTGCCCTCCGGACGGCGGACGAAGACAGGCTTTTCCGTCGACTCCGAGGTACTCGAGAACCTGCGCCACCGGCACCCGATCGTCGACTTGATTCTCGAGTACCGCACCCTGGCCAAGCTGAAGTCGACCTACGTCGATGCGCTGCCGTTGCAGGTCAACTCTCGCACCGGAAGGGTCCACACCTCGTTCAATCAGACGATCGCCGCGACCGGTCGCCTCTCGTCGACTAATCCGAACTTGCAGAACATCCCGATCCGAACCGAGCTGGGGCGGCGCGTACGGCGCGCGTTCATCGCTGACCAGCGCCCGGAGTTCAGACTCTTCGACGATCCGGTCCTCGTATCTGCCGACTATTCGCAGATCGAGCTGCGCCTGCTTGCGCATATGAGCGGCGAGCCATTCCTGATCGAGGCGTTCGCGAGAGGCGAGGACATTCACACCGTGACGGCCGCCCTCATCCATGCTGTTCCGCGGGAAGAGGTCACCGCGGACATGCGCCGCCTCGCCAAGACCGTCAACTTTGGAATCATCTATGGCATGCAGGCGCATGGCCTCTCGCGTGACACGGGTCTGCCGCGTCAGGAGGCGCAGCGCTTCATCGATCAGTACTGGGCGAACCTGCCGCTGGTGAAGCGATATTTCGACGGCACACTCGCTTTCGGGCACAAGCACGGCTACGTCGAGTCGACCTACGGCCGGCGGCGCATCATCGGCGACTTGACCTCGGCGAACTATGCGCGGCGGGCGGCGGCGGAGCGGATGGCCGTCAACATGCCGTTGCAAGGGAGCGCCTCCGACATCATGAAGATTGCCATGATCCGCCTCGACGAGGAGCTGGCGCGGTCGGGGTTGCGGGCGAAGTTGATTCTGCAAGTCCATGACGAGCTGGTGCTGGAAGTCGACCGGCCCGACGTCGCGGCGGTCGCCGAGCTGGTGCAGCGGGTGATGGAGGGAGCGGCCGAGCTCTCGGTGCCACTCGAAACCGAAGTCTCCGCCGGTCCGAACTGGGACGATCTCACACCGTTGCCCCTGCTGGCGGTTCACGCCTAGCCACTTCGCCTTCAACCTGGCTCCGATTCTGACCCGGTGCTCCGGGTCTGGAGGAGTGCCGGGCGCATGGGTACAATCTGGCCAGCAGTAAAGCCGTCTCGATTTTCGGAGAACAGATCGAGCAATGCCGACATACACCTACCAATGTGACAGTTGCGGCCACGGCTTCGAGGCCGTCCAGCGCTTCTCGGACGATCCATTGACCGAGTGCCCGCAATGCGGCGCATCGATTCGGCGCGTCATTCAGCCGGTCGGCGTGGTATTCAAGGGGTCAGGCTGGTACATCACCGACAGCCGGCCGAAGAGCTCGGGCGACGGCGACGGAGCCAAGGAGGCCCCCTCGAAGGCGACGGACAAGGCAGATGCACCCGCGAAGGCCGAGAAAGCCGAGAAGTCGACTGCGCCGGCGAAGACGGAAAAGAGCCCGGCCAAGGTAGCTGACTAGATGATGGGGTCCCGGGTGCCAGTCGCTAGCACGCCGCTTTGCCATTGGATCCCCGAGCGTCGTGGCTCGGGGTGCGGAGGCCATTGCTCCTGTTTCTAGGGGCGCTATTGGCGTCCCAGTCTGCCGCCAAGGGAAGTTGCCACCGCGCGGCCTCCCAGAGCCGTCCGCACCAATGAAAGGCCCCCGCCGTGTTCTTTTCAAGGGAAATTCGTGCCATCCGGGAACGTGACCCGGCCTCCCGCTCGACAATCGAGGCGATTCTGACTTCGTCCGGGCTCCATGCCATCGCGCTCCACCGTGTCGCGCACCGGCTGTGGCGAGTTGGTCTCCTTCTTCCCGCTCGTTTACTGGCCCATCTGAGCCGGGCGATTACCGGGATCGAGATTCACCCCGCGGCCAGGATCGGCCAGGGTGTCTTCATCGACCACGGGATGGGCGTCGTCATCGGTGAGACCGCCTCCGTCGGTGACGACGTCACCATGTATCAAGGGGTGACGCTGGGCGGCACGGGGAAGCAGCGCGGCAAGCGGCATCCCACGGTTGAGGATCACGCGGTGATTGGAGTTGGTGCGTCGGTGCTGGGGGCAGTAACCATCGGCGAGGGGGCCCGGGTCGGTGCGGGGTCGGTCGTGCTCAAAGATGTGCCGCCGCATACCACCGCCGTCGGAACACCGGCGCGAGCGGTCTCGTGGCGCGATCCTGCCTCGGGCGAGACGCGGCGGCTGGAGCACCTGCCGGATCCGGATCGCGACACGATGATCTCGCTCATGCAGCGAATCGAGGAGCTCGAGGCGCGCGTGCGCGAGATCGAGCATAACCGTGCCGAGCGGGAGACGCTCTGTCCTCCTCGATAAACCCGCGATCCCCACAGCATCTGACCGGCGAGGAGTCCACAGCATGACAGCACACCAGCCGCGGGCCGAAACCGCACCTTCGATGGCCGAGACCCGCGTCTACAACACGCTGACCAGGCGCAAGGAACCGCTACGAACGATCGCGCCGGGCAAGGTCCGCATGTACGTTTGCGGAGTGACACCCTATGACAGCGCCCACGTCGGTCACGGCATGTCGCTGATTTCGTTCGATGTGATCCGCCGCTATCTGGAGCATCGAGGCTACGAGGTGCGGCACATCCAGAACTTCACCGACATCGACGACAAGATCATCAACCGGGCAAACGTGGAGGGCATCGATCCCGATGAGCTGACCGAGCGCTATATCGCGGAGTGGCACGCACAAATGCGTGACCTCAACGTCTTGGCTGCGACGCACTACCCGCGGGCGACGGAGGAGGTCGGCCCGATCATCGACATGGTGCAGGGTCTCATCGATCGAGGCCACGCCTACGCGGTCGACGGCAACGTCTACTTTCGGGTTCGCTCGTTCGCGGGCTACGGCAAGTTGTCGCACCGCGACCTCGATGATCTGCTGGCGGGCGCCCGCATCGAGGTCGACGAGCGAAAAGAGGATCCGCTCGACTTCGCGCTCTGGAAGTCCGCCAAACCGGGCGAGCCGAGCTGGGAGTCACCCTGGGGTCTCGGGCGGCCCGGCTGGCACATCGAATGCTCGGCGATGAGCTCGACCTATCTCGATGGGCAAGTCGATATCCATGGCGGCGGCGCCGATCTCATCTTCCCGCACCACGAGAACGAGATCGCTCAGAGCGAGGCGTTCCTCGGCGTCGAACCGTTTGCTCGCTACTGGATCCACAACGGCTTGGTGCGCGTGGGCGACGAGAAGATGTCCAAATCGTTGGGCAACTTCGTCCGTCTCAAAGAGATCGTCGAACGTGGTCTGGGCCCGGCGTTTCGCCTGATGATCCTGCAGAGCCATTACCGCGTGCCGCTCACCTACACCGAGGAAGGTTTGCTAGCCGCGGAGCGGGGCCTGTCCCGTTTGCGAGCTGCGGCTGACCCAGCCCCGTCGTCGGTGGCCGCGACGGAAGATGGAATCGATGCCACGACAGATCTTGCGGCGCTAGCCGAGGACGTGCGATGCCGATTCCACCAGGCGATGGATGATGATTTCAACGCGCCGGAAGCGCTCGCCGCGCTGTTCGACCTGGCACGGGCAATCAATCGGGCGCGGGGAGCGGGAGAGGCGGCGGAAGGGATCAAGACGGCGCGGGGGACACTAGTCGAACTTGCCGGGGTGCTAGGTCTCGACCTCGAGGACGACCCCGCGGCAGCCGCGGCCGACGCGGCTCCGTTTATCGACCTGTTGCTGCGTATCCGCGAGGAGCTACGGCAGCGCCGGGAGTGGGCGCTTTCCGATCTAATTCGAGACGAGCTAGGAAAGCTGGAGGTCGTGGTTGAAGATACGCCGTCGGGAGCCACCTGGACGCAGCGACGGGGATAGATCGAGGTCACGCCGCGATCAGGGGAAGCCCGCCCGGCGCGAAGGGCCACCATCGAGGGGGAAACGGTCCTCAACCCACGGCGAGAAGGACGCGCCGCCATCGCGGCCGAAGCCGGGTGGCCCGCGTCGACCCGCGAGCGGCGGCTCCGCCGGCACCGGAGGCGGACCGGCTCGCCGTTCCCGTGACGAAACCAGGGAGCGGACGCCGCCACCCGCGGCACCCGTCCTGGCGCGGACGGGCCGCGAGCTGCTCTACGGCCGCAACGCGGTCCTGGAAGCTTTGCGCGGCAGGCGGAGTATCGAGCGGCTCTTCGTTGCCGAAGGAGCGCGGGAGGACGAACGATTGCGGGGGCTGATGGCGCTGGCTACGGAGCGGGGAGCCGAGATCGACCGCATCCCGCGCCTGATGCTCGACGACGCGACCCGTGGCGCGAATCATCAGGGCATCGCCCTCGAAGCCGAACCCTACCGCTACGCCGAGTTCGAGGACCTGCTGGCGGCACCGGGAACCATCCTCGTGCTCGACCATCTGCAGGATCCTCAGAACGTCGGCACCCTCTTTCGGGCGGCCGAAGCTGCCGGCGTGGCCGGCGTGGTGATCCCGGCTGACCGCGCGGCGGGGGTGACCCCGGCCGTCGTCAATGCCTCGGCCGGGGCGGTCGAGCACCTGCGCGTCACCGCTGTCCCTAATCTGGCCCGCGCGCTAGAAGCCTTCAAAGGGACCGGCCGTTGGGTCGCCGGACTCGACGCCGGATCGGGGGCCAGCAATATCTTTGCCACCGAGATTCCGACACCGACCGTGCTCGTCGTCGGAGCCGAAGCCGCCGGCCTGGGAACGAACCTTCGCAAGCATTGCGACCTGCTGCTGGCGCTGCCGATGCGCGGCCATGTCGACTCGCTCAATGCCGCGACCGCCGGCGCGATCGCGATCTACGAGCTCTTGCGGAGGGAAGGCGGACTGGCAAATGAGACCCCTCCCACCGATAAACGGGAGATAGCGTAAGCCGACGGAGATGATTTGCTCGGCGACAATGCCGTCGCCGAGCAATGGCGTGTCGATGTCTTTTGACGATGAGGACTGTGAATGACCGATCTGTCGAGTGTGTCGCCGATCAGCGAGAAGGACCTGGCGTTCCTCAAGGGCGTCGACAGTCCAACGATCGCCAATGCCATCGAACCGTTCAAGGTCCGTGACCGGACCGAGGGTTTCATCGGCGGTGAGGTGCGAGCGCTCTTCCCGGAGATGCCGCCGACGGTCGGTGTGGCCCTCACGGTGACGATGACCAATACCCCCGGCGCCATCGCGGGGCGTGAGAACTACTGGCGCATGTACGAGACCTTGTCGCAAATGCCAGCGCCTTCGGTGCTCGTCGTCCAGGACATTAGCGGCGCGCCGTCGCGATGCGCGCTGGCCGGCGAGGTGATGGCGACGATGGCGATGCGGGTCGGCGCGGTTGGAATGGTGACCGACGGCGGTCTGCGCGACGTCCACGAAGTGCGTCGCCTTGGGTTTGGCTACTTCGCCCGCTACGTCGTCGTCTCCCATGGCAATTTCGGAGTGGTCGACGTCGGCGAGCCGGTGACACTCGATGGCCAGGAGGTCAGGTCGGGCGACATCCTCCACGGCGATGCCAACGGCATAGTCATCGTACCGAGGGATGTGCTGGACGGTCTGGCGGAGGCGGTCGAGGAAGTCCGCATGCGGGAGCGGGCGACAATGGACTTCATCAACAACCCCGAATTCACGATCGCGGCGGCACGCAAGCG
>DASUQU010000219.1:0-10019 GCA_036280495.1 Thermomicrobiales bacterium
GGCCACCGCCGAGGAGGGGATACCGGCCGGCACTGGCGCGGTGATCACCGCCGGGGCACCACTGGCGGTGCGGAGTGCGCCCGGATGGGATGCGGCCATCTCCTATGAAATTGCCGACGGGTCGTACGTCACCGTCTGGGATGTGGCCCAGGCCGCTCCGGACGGGAGTCTGTGGTACCCGGTCGATGGCGGCTTCGTCCCCGTCACAGCCGTCTCCAGCGTCGACAAAATCGACGACAGCACCACCCTGTACCAGGACACCGCGCAGGATGCCGCCTCGACTGAATGGGTCGAACCGGCAACCGCGGGTGCTGTTGGTGCCGATCTCACGGCCACCGACCCGCAGAGCGTAGCGCCGGCCACGAATGAGCCGGTCGAGCCGCCTACCACCGATCCCGCAACCGAAACAGCGAGCAAAGAGGCTCTGGTCGATTCCGCTGGCTCCGGCGATCCCGCACAGGAGGAATGGACCGACCCGGCGCCTGTGGTTCCTTCCTCTGCCGCCGCTGCGGAAGGGCCCGTCAGCAGCGAGGCGGTTGATCCATCAACTGACCAAGCCGCCGCACCGGGTCCGGTTGATGCGGCCCACATCGATCCAGCGCCGTCGACCGAGCCCGCACCACTCAGCACCTCGAGTACAGGCGGGACCGAACCCTGGGGCGAGCCTATCGCTACGGGCTACATTGCGAACACGGGTGGCAATGGCGCTCCATGTCTCGCCGCGCCGGAGTGGGGTACCGAGACGCTCACTGTTCTTGGCGAGGGTGAGACCGTCGAGGTGCGCGCGGAAACGATGGGTGAGTGGCAGCCGGTCAATTGCGCTGGCGCCGGTGGCTACGTCCAGGCCGCCCAGATCGCGTGGACGCCGCTCGAGCCCGCCGACCCGATGGCTGCGCCGGAGGAGGATGACGACGGCGGACGGCGGGATCGCAAGGCTGGCGATGGCGGTGGATCTGGGGGTGGTAATAACATCGTCGACTTCGCGATGAAGTACGAGGGCCATCCCTACGTCTATGCCGGGGAAGGCCCGCGGGCCTTCGACTGCTCCGGGTTCACGATGTTCGTGATCAAGAAGACGCTGGGTCTCGATATTACCCACGACATGGCTGTTCAGTACGAGATGGGGAGTCGTGTCGGAAGGAATGAATTGCAGCCGGGCGACCTCGTCTTCTTCAAGAACACCTATCGCCGCGGCTTGTCTCACACTGGCATCTACATCGGCGGTGGGCAGTTCATCCACGCCGAGAACGAATCGACCGGGGTCAGGGTCAGCGACCTCGATTCGGAGTACTACAGCTCCCGCTGGTACGGCGGCGCGCGGTTCTCGTAGTCGACTGGCTGGCAGCTGTCTCGTCGGACAGTGGTGTTGCACTCCAGAGAATCCAGCTTTGGGGGGTGTACCAACGTGCGGTAGTTCAAACCGGACAGGTTGCCGACCATGCCAACAGGCAGCTGCTACGCACCTGTTGGCATCCGTCTCGCCATCAATTCAGATGTGCAGAAGCGGTTCCTGGCGCGGGGTGCCGTTGTGCTATTGGCTCGCTAGCGATAGCGTCCGAGCCGTCACGTTTCCTGCGATGGTCGGGCGCGGCGCCGAGTAGGCAAACGGAGACTGAGCCGGGGCGGGTGCAGCCCTTGCGCGCCCCCTCAGGTCACGCTGGGCCTATTCCTTCGCCCAGATGATGTACGTGACCACGGTCCCCCCGTTGTCGAGCTTCTGGACCGTTACTGTCTCACTGGCCTCCCCCTCGCTCGGTACAGAGGGAACAGGGACCGGAGCAACAAACCCTTCGCCAGTGACCGTAGCGCTCGAGACCGTGGTATCCCCGTCCCTGTGACTATAGATCTGCTCGAGCTCTCGGAAGTCTCTGCGGATCGGAGACACGTAGTTGAAGACCGCGTACTGGCTGTCGTTCATACAGGATCGGTTATCGTCATGACCTTCCAGGCCTATCGAGTGACCCAGCTCGTGGCAGATAGTGTGGCGCCGTGCGGCATTATTGTTGTACCGGCTGTTCGGGGCATAGAGAAAGGAGTCGTTCAACTGCACGGTGACCGCTTCGATGTGGTCGCCCTGATTGTTGAAGTAGAGGCGCGTCAACCCGAGCCACCCTTTCTGGGTGCCGTATGGCCAGTTACAGACCTCAACCCGGCCTTTCGTTGGATTGCAGTCCTGGGGCCGTGTCCCGCCGCCGACCTTGTCCAAGGTGACCGTGTCGTTCTTGTTCCAGTCGGAGATCGCCCTGCGCAAATAGGTATTCCAGTCGCCGCTGACGTTGTCGCCTACCTTCAACGTGAATTGCGACCGCTTACGTGCCCAGTGGTAGCTGGCCGCCGACGTATCAGCCATAGTGGAAGCGACTGGCACCACGACGAGCACCGTGACAAGCAAGGCGAACCCGGCCAGCTCGCCGAATCTTCGTATCACCGCGCCAACTCCCGGCAGTCTCCCCCAACGGCGTGTTCCGCTGGCAGCACAACACAGGCACCGCTTGAAAGGCACCAGTCACCAGAACGCGATACTCAACGTGGCGGTTTCGGTGTGGATGAGGATCGTAGTCTAGCCAGCCTCGTGGGTCGAACTTTGGCGTCGTGAAGCGCGAAGGCCGTCGGATCACCGCCATGGACCTCCCATTTGCCGGTGGCAGTGTGGTAACCCGTGATCACGCACAATTGAGCGTATGTTGCTCCGGACTTCGGGAGGAGAAGGAGGAAAATCAGCCCTACCGTGAGCGCCTCAGCAAAGCCAGGACAGGGAAAACGCACTTACGGTGCCGGTCGGACCTGCTTGTACTCCTTGGCCGCGGCCCGACCCAGCACCGTTGCCGCGCGGAGGAGTGGCGAGTTGAGGCCGGCCTCTATAGCGGCGCCAGGGCTCGTCCCCGCCGCTTGCCGCGGCGGCTGTGGCAAGAACCGATCGACGAGTGTCAGCGCGTTCGTCGTCGTGCCGGGGAGAAGCCCGCTAAGACGAGCGGCGACCACTGCTGAGACCGGATAGGTGCATTCGGTCTGGCCCCGCTTGACCGCCCGCACAATGAGTCTCGCCGCGCGGTCGGTGCCAATCGCGATCGGGTAGGGAGCGCTGGCATTGAGAGCAAACCAGCGGTACTCGGCCCCCTGCTCCCCGCCGAACTCGGCATGCAGATGGGAGCCGGTCCGCATCAAGCCGGGAACGACCGTCGTCACGTTTATCCCCGTGTCCGCCAGCTCGGCCCGTAGTCCCTCGGAAAAGCCGACCGCGGCAAACTTGGCGCAGGTGTATGGCAGTAAATGTGGCACGGCGATCTTGCCGCCGATCGAAGTGATGTTGACGATGCGACCGGAGCCCTGCGCCCGCATCCCGGGTAGCACCTCCAGCGTCGGGTTGAGCACGCCCCAGAAATTGACGGCCATCACCCGCTCGAAGTCGGCGCGGGTCAGCGTCTCGACCGGTGCGACAATGATGATTCCCGCATTGTTGACGAGAATGTCGATCCGGCCATATTGACGGATGACCGCTTCGGCCATGGCCGCCACCTCGGCAGGGTCAGCCACGTCGCAGGGGACAGCAAGGACCTCGGCGCCGCTCCGTTTCAGGTCGGCCCGCGCATCTTCGAGCTCGGTCTCGTCCCGGGCGCAGATCGCCAACCGGCAACCTTGCCGGGCCAGCTCCCGGCTCAGCGCCAGGCCGAGCCCGCGCGAGCCGCCGGTAACGAGTGCAACCGTGCCATACAGATCGGATTCCCGATCCCGTGCCCGGGCCTCACGCGCCGCTACACCCAACGCCAGCGCCGTCCCGGCTGCGACCATGCCCATTCGCCGCCGAAGTCCGTCACGCATTTCTGTCTCTCCTCTCGCTGCGGCCATCAGCGGTCGCCCACACGAGCCGTGGTGCCGCAGGGGGCGTGCCAGCCGGCGCGATCCCGTTCGTCCTCACCGCTGACACCGCGCCCATTCAGGCGCAGAATTGAGTACGGTAATCGTCGTGAAGTATCCGGCCACCTGGACGGTAAGGAAAGAATCAATACAGCATGGCCGATCGAAGTTTGGGAAGCGTTGTTATTGCCGGTGCTGGAGTCATTGGGAGCGGTATCGCTTTCGAGCTGGCGCAGCGCGGGGTTTCGGTCACGCTGGTGGAGCGCGGCCGCATCGGCGGGGAGGCGTCATGGGCGTCGGCCGGTATCGTCTCCTTACCGAGCCGGCCCTGGATGAAACCGGAGCGGGTGGAGCTGGGCCGCATCAGTCTCGAGCGCTACCCGGCGCTTGTCGCCGAGCTGGAGGAGCGGACCGGGCTCGCCATCGACTACCGGCGACCGGGGGAGTGGGTCATCGCCGTCGATGAAGAGCACGCTGAGGCGGAGCAAGCGGTGGCGGCCTGGCAGCGCGGCCTGGGACTCGATGTCGAAGACGTTCCGCCCGCCGTAGCGCGCACGACGGAGCCTGCGCTGCCGGAATCCTTGCTCTCGGCCTGGTTCCATCCTGGTGTCGGCTCGCTCTCGGTCTATCGGCTGACGCAGGCTCTGGCCACCGCGGCGCGACAGCTAGGCGCAACCGTATTGGAGGAGACGCCGGTTGGTGGTCTGCTTCGAGAGGGCAACCGGGTCACCGGGGTGCGGTTGCAGGACCGCGACATTAGCGCGGATACGACTGTACTGGCGACCGGTGCCTGGACGCGGCTGCTCGGCGATTCGCTCGGCGTGAGTCTGCCCACCAAACCAGTCAAGGGCCAGCTCATCGCGTTCGCGAATGCGCCCCTCCGACCCGCATCGGTCATCTCCGGACACGGTGGCTACGTCCGTCCCCGCCCGGATGGGACAACGATCGTTGCGGCCACGGAGGAGGATGTTGGATTCGATCGTCGCGTCACCGGCGATGGAGTCGCCTGGCTGCTCGCGCTGACGCGCACCCTCTGCCCCGTGCTCCTCCAGGGCGAAGTCGCCGAAAACTGGACTGGTCTTCGTCCCGGCTCGGAGACGGGTGACCCGCTGATCGGGCCGGTCCCTGGCTATGAGGGGCTCTGGGTGAGTGCCGGGCACTTCCGGACTGGCGCCAAGGAGGCCCCGGCGACGGCGATGCTCGTCGCGGAGGCGCTGGTGACCGGGACGATTCCACCCCTGCTGGCGGCTTTTGCCCCCGCGACGCAAGGGATCAGCGCGTGAACGTCGACCGCGCCGAGCGGAGCGTGCTGGCGACTCCGGGATCGAATCCGCGCATGATCGCCAAAGCGCTGGCGAGCGATGCCGACCTCGTGATGATCGATCTGGAGGATGCCGTCGCACCGGACGCGAAAGCCGCAGCACGTGCAACCGTGGCCGAGGCGCTACGGGAGGGGGACTGGCAAGGGCGCCCCCGTACCTTCCGTATGAACGCGCTCGATACCCCCTGGTTCGTCCATGACCTGACCGAGGTGATTGATGGCGCTCGGGGCCAGATCGACCTGGTCGTGGCGCCGAAGGTGGCCCGTGCAGAAGATGTCCATGTCGTAGCCACCATTCTCGCGTCGCTCGAAGTCGCGGCTGAGGCGAAACACCCAATCGGACTGGAAACGCAGATCGAGAGCGCGGCCGGGCTGGCACACTGCGAGGCGATCGCCGTGGCGAGCCCACGGGTCGAGGCATTGGTTTTCGGACCCGGAGACTACGCGGCATCAATCCGGATGCCGCTCGCGGCCATCGGCATGCCGGATCGCTGGGATACCGACTATCCCGGTCACCGTTGGGACTACCCGCTGCAGCGCATCCTGGTGGCGGCGCGTGCGGCCGGGGTTCGCGCCATCGACGGACCGTACGCCGATTTTCGGGATCGTGACGGCTTTCGCCGCTCGTGTCTCGCCGCCCGGGCGCTTGGTTACGACGGCAAGTGGTGCATCCACCCCGATCAGGTCCCGATCGCCAACGAGATCTTCAGCGCCGACGAGGCCGAGCTTACCTGGGCACGGGAGATCCTGGTCGCGAATGCCGAGGCCGAGCAAGCGGGCCGGGGCTCATTCGCCTTCAACGGTCAGATGGTTGATGCCGCCACGCTACGCATGGCGCGCGCCACTTTAGCAAGGGCGTCTCGCGACAGGAACTGATCCTCCTTCACCTTCAATGCTTCCGTTCGACATTGAGCGGTGAGGCCCAGCACTGTCCTGAGGCGCGAGTTACCACAGCATATCGTCCCGCGCGGCTACGGTCTCGACAAGATGCTTCGGATGTCGTCTTGAACAGGCTCGCTGCTATGATCGCCCCGGTACGTGAAGTCGATAACCGATGGCCGAGAAGCGCGTAGGGTAGGGCAGATGCCGAAACGGGCGCTCCTGAGCGTCTACGACAAAACGGGAGTCGCGGAGCTAGGGCGCGGTCTGGTCGACCTCGGCTACGAGGTCATCTCAACCGGCGGCACGCTGGCCTCGCTAGAAGCCGCCGGCCTGCCAGTCACTGCGGTCAGCGACGTCACGGCCTTCCCGGAGATCCTCGATGGCCGGGTCAAGACGCTCCACCCGCGCATCCACGGCGGGCTCCTTGCTCGTCGCGATGCCCCCGCGCACTTGAGCGCACTCGAAGCGCACCGGATCTCTCCGATCGACGTCGTCGCTGCCAATCTCTACCCGTTTGCCGAGACGGTCGCCCGTCAAGACGTGGCCCTCGCGGACGCGTTGGAGCAAATCGACATCGGTGGTCCGGCGATGATCCGCGCCGCGGCCAAGAATTTTCCTGGGGTCGTCGTCCTCACCGACCCGGCGGACTACCCCTCGGCGCTGGACGATCTGCGGGGCGGGTCGCTCTCGGACGCGCGAAGGCGAGCCCTGGCGGCGAAGGCGTTTGCCCACACAGCGGCCTACGACGCTGTCGTAGCGGAGTACTTGCGCGATCCGCGGGAGTGGCCTCAGGAAGTTGCTTTCGCGGGCCGGCTGGCGCGGACCCTGCGCTATGGTGAGAACCCTCAGCAACGAGCCGCCGCCTACCGACGACTGCGCGCCGGCGAGCCGGAGCGAGGGGTGCTCGAGGCCGAGCAACTGGCGGGCAAGGAGTTGTCCTTCAATAACCTCCTCGACGCGGACGCCGCCTGGAACGCCGTGGGCGGGCTTACCCAACCGGCCGTGGCCATCGTCAAGCACACCATTCCTTGCGGGCTTGCCGAGCGAAGTGACCTGGCAGCGGCGTTCGACGAGGCCCTGCGCGGCGATCCGGTTTCGGCCTTCGGCGGCATCGTCGCACTCAATCGCCCGGTTGACGGCGAGATAGCCCAACGCATGGCCGGGATCTTCTTCGAGGTTGTGGTTGCGCCGGGATTCGACGACGAGACACTCGAGATACTGGGGAAGCGGAAGTCTCTGCGCCTGCTGCGCATGTCCTCACCCTCGCCATCGACTCCGGGCGGCACTGAAACGATCTGGGACGTGCGACCGATTGCCGGCGGGTTGCTCGTGCAAACGGCCGATTGCGCAGCGGCTGATCCGGCGTCCTGGCGGGTAGTCACCGCCCGCGAGCCGAATACCCTGGAGATGGACGATCTCGCGTTTGCCTGGCACGCCGTGCGGCACGTCAAATCGAATGCCATCGTGCTGGCCCGGGACGGGGCTTTGACTGGAGTCGGCAGTGGCCAGCCGAACCGGCTGGAGAGCGTGCGGATTGCCGTCGCCAAGGCGGGCGACCGGGCTTCCGGTTCAGTGCTTGCCAGCGACGCTTTTTTCCCGTTTCCCGATGGCTTGGAAACTGCTATCGCGGCCGGAGTGACTGCCGCTATCCAGCCAGGAGGCTCGGTGCGCGACGACGAGGTGATTGCCGCGGCCGATCGCGCCGACGTAGCGATGGTCTTCACCGGCACCCGCCACTTCCGGCACTGATCGCGTTAGGCATTGTCCGGGGTCAAGCACCATGATTCCATTTCCGTTCCGGCGCAAGCGGCCGCCGGTCCTCAGGGATTCTGACGTCCGCGCTCGCGTCGTTATTGTCGGCGGTGGATTCGGGGGATTGCGGGCCGCGAAGGCGCTCGCCGAGGCACCCGTGCGGGTGACTCTCGTCGACCGGCGTAATCACCACCTGTTCCAACCCCTGCTTTACCAGGTGGCGACGGCCGCGCTTTCGCCGGCAGACATCGCGCAGCCGATTCGATCGGTGCTGCGCGGCCAGCCGAACCTGGAGGTCATTCTAGCGGACGTCGACGCCATCGATGTTGCGGCAAAGGAAGTCGTCCTCGGCGAGGATGCCGGTCGACTCTCCTACGACTATCTGATCCTCGCTGCCGGGGCGAACCACGCCTACTTCGGCCACGACGAATGGGCCCCAAACGCACCTGGTCTGAAGACTCTGGAGGATGCGCTCGACATTCGCCGCCGGATCCTGACGTCGTTCGAAGAGGCAGAGCGCGAGTCAGATCCGGTCCGGCGCAAAGCGCTGATGACCTTCGTCGTCGTCGGCGGCGGACCGACCGGCGTCGAGATGGCAGGCGCGATCGCCGAGATCGCTCGTTTCTCGCTGGCGCGCGATTTTCGTCACATCGATACCCGAGACGCGAAGGTGATCCTGATCGAGGCCAGTACGAAGCTCCTTGCGGCGTTTCCCGAACGGCTCTCCCGGCGCTCCGTAAAGGATCTGGAGCGACTTGGGGTGGAGGTCCGTTTCGGCAAGCCGGTAACAGCCATTACCCCAGACGCGGTGACTGTCGGCGACGAGAAGATTCCGGCAAACACCATCGTTTGGGCCGCGGGGGTGCAGTCTTCGCCGCTAGGACGTTCCCTCGGGGTGGATCTCGACCGTGCGGGGCGAGTGCGTATCAATCCGGACCTCTCCGTCCCTGGCCATCCCGAGATCTTCGTCATTGGCGACATGGCCTCGCTCGAGGACGCGCGGGGGCGGCCGCTGCCAGGTGTGGCGCAGGTAGCGATGCAGCAGGGAGCGTGGGCGGCGGCGAACATCCTGCGCGCGATCGAGGGAAAGCCGACACGCCCGTTCCGCTACCGCGACCTCGGCAACATGGCAACCATCGGGCGTAATTCGGCGGTCGCCGACATTCGCGGTCTGCGACTGACCGGCTTCGTCGCCTGGCTTGCCTGGGCTGTCGTGCACATCCTCAATCTGATCGGTTTCCGTAACAGGGTGCTGGTCGGACTGCAGTGGCTCTGGTCGTACCTCACCCTGCAGCGCGGGGCGCGGCTGATCACGGGAGAGGCGCAATGAAGCTCTATCTGGCGGGTCCGATGTTCACCGCGGCCGAGGAGGCCCACAATCTACGACTGGCCGCAAAGCTGCGTGATCATGGGTTCGCCGTTTTCTGTCCCAACGAGAGCGAGCCGAGCAGCGACAAGACTCGCACCGATATCACGCCACGGCTGATCTACGACGTCGACATCGAAGCTGTCGAGAGCTGCAACGTCCTCATCTGCCAGGTGAGCGAGGATTCCGGGACCAACTGGGAGGCCGGCTACATGAATTGCCTCTCGCGCCGCGTCGATCCCGGGCGCTATTACGGTGTCATTGGCCTGGCGACCGACATCCGGCTACGTACCCCGCCCCACCCGGAGCGGCATGGGGTGGAGAACCAGACACTGCACATCAATGCCTTTGTCATCGGTGGTTTACAGAGCTCGCTCGGGGTCTACCTGGATGAAGACTCGATGATCAGGCGGCTGCAGGAGATTCGCCGGGAGCGGGAGAGTGGCCGATGACGGATCTGGAGACGCCAGTTCTCAATTTCGAGGGTGAGTTGGTTGCCCTGGGCCCGCTGCGACGGGAGCATATCCCGCTCTATCTGCGCTGGATCAACGACTTCGGCACGACGCGGATGCTCGGCATACCGCCACGGCCGATGACGCTCGAGCAGGAGACCGCCTGGTACGAACAAGCCGCGACCGATGACGCTCGGCCGATGTTTACGATCTATGAGCGAGCGACGGGCCGCCCAATCGGCAACTGTGGCCTGCACGAGGTGGACCTCGCCAACCGGCGCACGGTTGTCGGCATCATGATTGGTGAGCCGGACGCGCGCGGTCGTGGCTACGGCACGGAGGCGATGCGGCTCCTCGTCGACTATGCCTTCACCGTGCTCGGTTTGCACAG
>DASUQU010000220.1:0-21963 GCA_036280495.1 Thermomicrobiales bacterium
CATCGACGTCTGAGATCAGACCCGACTGCACCAGTTTCACTGCCTCGAGCACGACGAGTGGGGCGCTGGTTCGCGCGATCCGGTCACGAATCTCAGCGACGACTGCCGGATGGGTGATGCTGTCCAGATCGGCAAGCTCCTTCGGATCGGAGAAGACGATCTTTGCCAACGTGGCGCGGTCGATCTCGCCGTCCGATCCGACGATCGTCGGACCAAAGCGCTCCCTGAGTCGTTGCCAGAGCATCGACCCAGGAGCCAGCAGGAATCGATAGACACGGTCCGCGTCGATAACCTCAGCGCCGCGCTGGCGAAGCAGTTCGGCAACAGTCGATTTCCCGGCGGCAATGGGACCGGTCAGCCCAATGACAAATGGCAATCTCGAGGAGGCGCCAGCGCTTCGGTTGCCAACAACGTCGTCGCGCGTCATCCGGCTGGTGCGGCGACGGCGAGCGATTCGAGTTCGCCGTTCAATTCTTCCCAGCGCTGGTAGGCGCCGTCGAGCAGTTGTTCGGCTTCGGTGTACTCCACGCCCAGCTGCTCGAGCCGCTCTCGTCGACCGTCGACCCCGGCGATGGCGATGGCATCGCTCAACTCATTGAGCCGCTCTTCCAGCCTGCTGATTTCCCGTTCCGTAGACGCGAGTTGCTTCTGAAGCCGGGACTCACTTGGCTGCCCAGATCGCCGCGTTGGCGGTCGCTCCGCAGGAACCTCGGCGACAGGGGCAGACTTTGGCCGCTCTGCCCCTGGTTCTGATCCGCCCAGCTTGGATTTCTGTCGCGCCGCGTCGCTGAAGTTCCCCAGGTACTGGACGAGTCCCCCGTTGGCGATGTCCCACACCCGAGTGGCGATCCGGTCGATGAAGAATCGATCATGCGAAACGAAGACGACGGTTCCGTCATACTCAGTGAGCATCTCCTCGAGGGTTTCACGCGACTGGATATCGAGGTGGTTGGTTGGCTCGTCCAGGATCAGGAGATTTGCACCCTCGACGAGGAGACATGCCAGCGCCAGCCGTGAGCGTTCCCCTCCCGAGAGCGCCGAGACCGAGCGATGCACTTCATCCCCTCGGAACAGGAATCGCGCCAGGTACGTGCGCGCCGCTTCTTCGCCCATCGGTTGGGTGGAAACCAGAATCGAGAGCGGAGTTCCGTCAACGGGTAACCCCTCGTGACCTTGGGCGTAGTAACCGACCTTGACGTTCGTGCCAAAGCTCACACGGCCGGCAAGCGGACCAAGTTCGCCTACGATCGTCCGCAAGAGTGTTGACTTGCCGCTTCCATTCTGGCCGATGATGGCGACGCGATCCCCCCGCTCGACTCGCAGTTCCGGTGTGCTCAAGAGCATCCGTTCGCCGCCGGAACCCGGGTATCCGACCTGCAGCGGTGTCGTCGTAATCACTTCGCGACCGCTACGGACGGTCGGCTGAACCCGGAGCGTAAGGGCGGCGTGCTCTTGCGGCCGGTCAAGGCGCTCGAGGCGATCGAGTCGCGTTTGACGGCCTCTTGCCTCCCGGGAACGTTGTCCAGCCTTGTATCGCCGGATGAATTCCTCGGTACGGGCAATCAGTTCGCGCTGGTCCTCGTACTCCTGGAGTTGCCGTGCCCGGCGCTCAGCGCGGAGAACCAAATAACGGCCGTACGGCGCCGAGTAGTCCTCCAGCCGGCCGAATGACAAATCGAGCGTCCGGTTGGTGACACGATCTAGGAAGTAGCGGTCGTGGGAAACGACCAGGAACGCACCGCGCCAGGAACCAAGAAATCCCTCGAGCCACTCGAGCATCCCGAGGTCAAGATGATTTGTCGGTTCGTCCAGGAGCAGGAGATCGGGGTCCGCGAGCAGAGCCTTGGCAAGCGCGATACGCGTTTTCTGTCCGCCGCTGAGTGTCCGCACCGGCTCATCCATTTGCTCGATGCTGAAGCCGAGCCCCATGAGCACTTCATCCGTGCGGTGTTCGACATCGAAGCCGCCCGCGACCTCGAAGTGAAGACTTAGTCGTTCGTACTCCTGAAACAGTTCGTCGAGGGCGTCGCCGCTTGCCGACTGCATCGCCGCTTCGAGCGCACGCATTCGCGCCAGGGCCGACAGCGCTTCGTCGAAAGCGAGTTGTGCCTCTTGTCGGACCGTGCGATCGCTGTCGAAACGGGGCTCCTGCGCCAGGACCGCGACCCGAGCACCGTGCGCAATCGCGAGCTCACCCTGGGACGCTCTGTCAGAGCCGGCGATGATCTGGAGGAGCGTCGATTTCCCAGCGCCGTTGACGCCAACTAGCGCCACGTGCTCCCGGTCGGCAATTTGGAACGAAACGTCCCGAAAGATTTCGTCTGGGCCGAAAGTCTTTGCGAGATCGGCGACGGTCAGAAGGGTCGACTGAGGCATAGTTTGAGTACGAACACTCTCGAAAGGCTAGACCAGTAGGCAGCGCGGCACTGGCAATACGCGACTAGGGCCCGAGTATAGCTGTCGGGCAGACTCGCATGAGCCTCCGGCTGCCGCCCATCGCCGGCGGCTATGCGCAAGCTACGCTAAGCAGCACTTAGTTGCGGCGGCCGGCGTGGTCGCCCGGAGAGGAAGCGTGAATGGCTTGGCCTGATACCACTCGTCGCACCGCTGAGGGCTCCCTCGAGTTCGGAGGTGTCTCGGCAGTGGACCTTGCTCGCGAGTTCGGTACCCCGCTGTTTGTATTCGACGAAGCGACCTTGAGAGCACGGGCCCGGCGAATCCGGGAGGATTTTCGTATCGCCTACGAGCGCTCCCGGCTGGTATACGCCGGGAAGGCCTACCTGTCCCCGGCACTGATGCAAATTCTGGTCGAGGAAGGCATCGGCCTCGACGTGGTTTCGGGCGGGGAGATTTACGCCGGGTTGCGCGCCGGGGTCGATCCCGCCCAGGTCATTTTTCATGGCAACAACAAGAGCCGCGCCGAGCTCGAGGAGGCCGTGGCCACTGGCGTGGGTCTCATTGCCGTCGACAACGATCTGGAGATTACACTGCTGGAGAGCGTAGCTCGGGACTCAGGACGGCGTGTCGAGGTCGTGCTCCGTCTCAATCCCGGCGTCGACGTGCACACGCATCAAAAGATGCGGACCGGCGCCACCGACTCGAAATTCGGTTTCCCCGTTTGGGACGGTCAAGCCGAGGAAGCGGCAACTCGAATCTGCCGGTCGACTCAGCTCGAACTCGTCGGCTATCACGCGCACGTCGGTTCTCAGATTTTTGATCCCATGCTGGTGGCGGAAACCATCGACGTCATCATGGAGGTTGCTGGCCGGGTGCAGAGCCGATTCAGCGTGATCCCGACCGTCATCATACCGGGTGGCGGATTCGGGATCGCTGACGATGCATCCGGTACTGACGTCGATATCGGCGCTTGGGCGAAAGCAGCGGCCAACGCGATCGAGCGCGGCTGCCGGTCGCATGGCTTTCCATTGCCGGTTCTCGTTGCCGAACCGGGGCGCGCCATCGTTGGCCCTGCCGGATTGACCCTCTACTCGGTCGGCTCACAAAAAACGGTTCCGGGGATCCGGACATACGTGTCAGTCGACGGAGGGATGGCGGACAACATCCGTCCCGCACTTTACGGGGCTCGCTACACGGCAACCCTTGCAAATCGTGATCCGGCCAGGGAGCCATTGAGGACCGTAACGATTGCGGGAAAGTACTGCGAATCGGGAGATGTGCTCATCGACGAAGTTTTGCTACCTGAATTGGAGGTCGGTGACCTGCTGGCCGTGCCGATGACCGGAGCCTACTGTCTCGCCATGGCTAGCAATTACAATCTGGCCCTCCGGCCCGCAGTGGTGATCGTCGGTGACGGGAGCGCGCGGCTGGTTCGACGCCGGGAGACCTACACCGATCTCCTCAGGAGCGATATTTTTGACTTCCCCGAGAGCTCTGAAGTCGATGAGCCTCGCTTGTCAGCAATGAAAGGTTCGTTGTAGCGTTCCTTCGCCCCGGAAGTGACTCCGAAGCGTTCGAGGGAGCGCGCGGACTTGAATCGCCGGCCCCACGGTTCTGGCGCCGCACCGTCTGGGCGAAATCCCACCGACTGTAGCCGGGAAGAGCGTGTGGACCTACCCATGTTTTTGCGACCGGATAGACAACCGACGGGTCTCTCGCGTGAGGCAGGTCTGATCGATGCCGATCTCCGCCGTTCAGAGTGATGCGACAGGGCCTGATCCGCGGCGAAAGGGTCGGGTGGAGTGGTTGACCATAGACCCGACTGACGAAGCGCAAGAACCGATTCGCGGGCTCACCGGTGATCAACCGACCGCCGGGACAGATGACGGTGATGATGGTGCCCCGGAGGCTGCGGCGATTGGCGCCAATGGCGTCCCTGGAGACTCGGAAAGCGAGCTCTCGTCGTCGGAAGTCGGCCTTTCGGTTCCAGTGCCGACCACAGGAGACGTCTTCGCCCTCGACGAGCTCCTGGAAGAGTTTCCCGAGCCGCCCGCGGATCTCCTGCGTCAAGTCGCAGACCCGGCACTTAGTTACGACGGTCTTGGCCTTGATGGATCGACGGCGGCGGACCAGCTCGCTCAGGAGGACGACCAGCGCCGCACTGTGGTAGAGGCACGCGGCGCCGCCCAAGCGCCAGATACCAGTAGTGCCAGTCTTGACGACCCGGTCAGGATGTACCTGCGCGAGATCGGTCGAGTCTCGCTCCTGACTGGCGAACGCGAGGTCGAGCTGGCCATGGCGATGGAGCGGGGTGAGTATCTCCGTGGCCTCAACTCACGGCTGCGCGTTGTCTCGGGGAACCCACCCCGGGCCGAGGTCATTGGACTCGAAATATTTCGATCCTTCCGGGAGGGATGGCCCTATGCGGAAGAGTTGATGCGCGCCGTCGGCGTGACGGACATCTCTGATCGCCAGCGCTGCCTGCATTCCGTACTCCCCATTACGCAATTTCCCGAGAGTGCGATCGCGGCCGTTTCTGAGCGGCTAAATGTCTCCCCGGAGGCACTCGAAGAGTCGCTGCGCTGTAGGAACGTCGAATGGGAGCTACTGCCGCTTCAAGTCCGCGACCTCCTGCGACATTCAGTGGTTAATCCGTGGCCGGATGAGGATCAGATCCTCGAGTTGCTCCGGGCCGACATCCCTAACCTCGAACGCCGCTGGGAGCGAGCGATCGCAGAGGGTGAGGCAGCGAAGGTTGCACTAACGGAAGCAAATCTCCGTCTCGTCGTATCGGTCGCCAAGAAATATGTCGGCCGGGGCATGTCGATGCTCGATCTCATCCAGGAGGGTAATCTCGGACTCATTCGAGCCGTTGAAAAGTTCCAACACCACAAGGGGTTCAAGTTCAGCACCTATGCGACATGGTGGATCCGGCAGGCGATCACCCGAGCAATTGCGGACCAGGCCCGCACGATCCGCATTCCGGTTCACATGGTCGAGACCATTAACCGGTTGATCCGGACCTCGCGACGACTGCAACAGGAACTCGGCCGGGAACCGACGTCGGAAGAGATCGGCGCCGAAATGGAGCTGGATTCGGACCGGGTTCGCGAGATCATCAAGATCTCCCAGGAACCGGTCTCACTCGAAATGCCGATCGGCGAAGAGGAAGACAGCAATCTCGGCGACTTCATCGAGGACAACAAGATCCTGGCGCCTGCCGACGCAGCGTCGAGGAAAATGCTCAAAGAGCAGATGGATGACGTCCTGGGCACGCTCTCTGATCGTGAGAGGCAGGTGCTCGCTATGCGCTTCGGGCTTGACGACGGCCGGACGAGGACACTAGAGGAAGTCGGTAAGGCCTTCGGCGTTACGCGCGAACGGATTCGGCAAATCGAAGCCAAGGCCTTGAGAAAGCTGCGTCACCCCAGTCGGTCGAAAAAGCTAAAGGACTATCTCGACTAGACCTCGATCCGCGGCCATCATTACCCCGGCTGCGGCGAGAGTCGGTCCGCGCTGGCAGACATCGGGCTACCGAGCCAGGAAGTGTCAATTCGCGGCAAAGTCGATTGGTAGGGGTTAGGTGCTCATTGATCGCGCGAGGATTTGGGTGAAAGCCGGCAACGGCGGAAACGGCTCCGCCTCGTTCCGGCGTGAAAAGTATGTGCCGCGAGGAGGCCCGGACGGCGGCGACGGGGGACGAGGTGGCACGGTCTATCTCCGTTCGAGACGCAACCTGACCAGCCTCTTGCCATTCCAGTTCACGACGAGATTCAAGGCCGAAAACGGTGGTCCCGGCCGCAGCCAGCAACGACACGGGAAGAACGGGAAGGATCTGGTCGTAGACGTGCCGGTCGGGACAGTCGTCTCGGATGACGAGTCGGGAGAGATTCTCGCGGATCTAACCGAGGAGGACGAGCGAACGGCTGTCGCCCGAGGCGGACGAGGTGGACTGGGAAACGTCCACTTCAAGACATCGACGCGACAGGCGCCGCGACTTGCCGAGCTTGGTGAGCCGGGCGAAGAGCGGTGGCTCAGACTTGAGTTGCGGCTGATCGCCGATGTCGGATTGGTCGGGCTGCCGAACGCCGGAAAGTCCACGCTCCTTGCCGCTTCCTCAGCCGCCAGACCCAAGATCGCCGATTACCCGTTCACGACGTTGGAGCCGATCCTGGGCGTAGTCCAGGTCGGCGGCATTGACGGGCAGACCTTCGTCATGGCGGATATTCCGGGACTCATCGGCGGCGCGGCCCAGGGCGTCGGGCTCGGACTCGAATTTCTCCGCCACGTGCGGCGTACTAAAGTCCTCGTCCACGTGCTCGACGCCTCGGGCGGACTCGAGAGTCGAGATCCCAGTCGAGACTTCGAGACGGTCAATGCCGAGCTGCACGCTTATGAGGAAGATCTGCTGGTTAAACCGATGCTCGTCGCGCTGAGCAAGGCGGATATCCCTGAGGCACAGCGAAATCTCGAATTGCTCACGACACAACTGCAAGACCGGGGGTATTCCGTCTTCCCGATCTCCGCGGTTACGGGCGAAGGAGTTCAGGAATTGCTTCACGCAGTGGCGGCCGTCCTCCGCGACGTGCAACAGCATGAAGCTGAGATCGAAAAACCTCAGGAACGGCGGCGATACACGCTCGAGAATGTTGACGAACGGGCGTGGAACGTGGATAGGTTGTCACGCCATCATTTCGCCGTGACCGGGATCGGTATCGAACGATTCACCCGGATGACAGACTTTTCGCGTGACGAAGCGGTCGAGCGTTTTCAGCGGCTTCTGGAATCGAGCGGGATCGCCAATGAGCTCGAGCGGTTAGGTGTCGAAGCCGGCGATGTCGTCCATGTAGCGGATATCGAGCTCGTATGGGGCGACCAGGAGGAGCTGCAGCCGCTCGAGACCAAGCGGGGAAAGAAGTAGAGCTCCGTGTCGTCCACGCTGACACGTTTCGCGATTCAGCGTCGCACCGTTTTCTCCTCGATCCCGTCATGGGCATAGACGCCGTGATACCGCTCGGGAAGCAATTCGGCGATTCGCACCATGATCAAATGGGTGGCCTCCTCCGCTGTTACTCGCTTACCGTCCACGCGCTCGGGAACGTGGAACGGGGACCCGAAGCGCACCGTGACGCCACGCGGTTGGCTCTTCGGGCGGCGCGGTGGCATTTCTCCATTGACCGGAAAGAACTCCGTCCCGTAGATCGCCACAGGAAGGACAGGCGCCCTTGCCTGTAGCGCGATGAGCCCTGCCCCGGGCAGCCCTTTGACAAGTGCGACGGTCCTTGACCGTACCCCCTCGGGATAAATTCCAAGCGCAATACCCTGCTCGATCGCGGCGCGAGCGCGGCGAATTGCCGCGCGATCGGGAGTGCCGCGCTCGACCGGGATCCCGCCGAAGCGGTGCAAGACCCAGCGAAAGAAAGGGTTGCGGAAGAGCTCGGACTTCCCGAGGAAAAAGAGTGGTCGCGGAAACGCCGCTTCCAGAATGATCGGATCCGCATTCGAGAGGTGATTCGACGCGACGAGTAGCGGGCCTTCAGGCGGCACGTTCTCGACGCCTATGAGGCGCAGCGATATGAGGGGACCGAGCAGTTTGAGCACGATCGATCTGAGGATTGTTCGCGGCCGACCGTGTAACGTTCCAATCAGGAGATTGGCTTCTACTCGCCCTGAGATCGTTGCGCTCATGAGGGCCAGAGCGGGCCGCCCGTCGCGTCCACCTCTGCGCGCGCGCGTGCTTCAATCTCGGCGACAATCTGATCGACGGGAACACCGTCGGTCTTGATCTGGACCGCGTCCGGGGCGGGACGTAGTGGCGCGGTATCGCGGCCACTGTCGATCGCATCTCGCTGCAGCGTCTCGCCGAGCACCTCCTCCAAACTCTGCTTGCCACCCCTTGCGGCGGCCTCGCGGAATCGGCGACGTGCCCGCTCCTCCGGAGTCGCGTCCAGGTAAATTTTCAGACCCGCATCCGGAACGACAACGGTGCCAATATCGCGGCCGACCATCACGACCGGGCCGCTGGAGGCAATCGTCCTCTGGAGCGGCAGCAATGCACTGCGCACGGCCGGATGCTCGGCTACCCGCGAGACTGTTGCTCCGACCTCCGGATCACGCACCGACCAGGTGACGTCCTCGCCATTCAGCCAGACGTCGTAGAGACGGCCGTCACGGAGCGAGGGAGAGCGAACCGAAATCTGGGCATCGGCAGCGATGCGAGAGAGCGATTTCGCGTCGTCGGGTGAAACGCCTGATCGCAACGCGGCGAGGGCGACTGCCCGGTAGAGAGCCCCGGTGTCGAAAAGCAGCGCGCTCAGACGGTCCGCCAATAAGCGGGCGACGGTCGATTTCCCTGCGGCGGCCGGACCGTCGATCGCAATCACTCGCCGGTGGGCCGTTGCCGCCGGGGTGACCTCCGCGGCGTTCCTCACGCGTCGCGCGCCTTCCGAGATGAGGTTCGTTTCTTGGGGCCGACGCGCCTGGCTCGACCGGCATTGGTAGCCCCCTGCTGAAAGGCCGCGGGCGAGTCGCGCGTGGCCCGTTCGAGGTGAAGGGACTGCAACAGTGATGTTAGTTCGCCCGCGGTCAACTCGCGGTATCCGCCGCGGGGAATACCGGCAACTGACAGCGGGCCGACTCTGACCCGGGAGAGTTTGGTGACCTTGATACCGGCACTCTCCATAATGCGACGGACGATCCGATTCATGCCTTCGTGCACCACCACTGACAGGAGCGCACCATCGGTTGTTTCACGGACAATCCGAAACTCGTGCGGAATAACCCGCTTGCCATCGATCGCAACCCCTTCCCGGACGCGGAGCAGGACGCGTTCGGAGGGTTTCCGCGGGGTCAGGACGAGGTACTCCTTGGTCAATTGGTACCGGGGATGCATGACGCGATTCGCGACCTCTCCATCGTTTGTGAAGAGCAGAAGCCCCTCCGTGTCCCGGTCGAGTCGACCGACGGGGAAAAGTCGCGGCTCCGCGGGTAGGAGGTCCATTACCGTTCGCCGGTCGCGCTCATCACTTGTGGTCGTGATAAAGCCCGAAGGCTTATTCATCACGATGTAGCGAAAAGGCTGCCGCCGGACCTGCTTGCCGTCGACCTGGATCCTGGAGCGCCGGGGATCGACCCGCGTCCCAAGCTGGGTCACTACCTGACCGTCGACGGAAACCCGTCCCGACTGAATCAGCTCCTCGGCCTTGCGACGCGACGCAACCCCGGCGGCCGCGAGCACGCGTTGCAACCGCTCCCCGCGCTGGTCGTCTGCTTCCAACTCGGTGATCACCGGCTCCCCAGTCAGGATGCCTGGAGTGCGGCACGTTGCGAGAGGAGTTGCTCGCCGACGTAGAACTGCACCTCACCCGCCGGACTCTGTGGAGCCGACGGTGGAGCCAGGACAAGGCGGTAGCGCACGTCGCCCGCGCTGTTCGCCGGCACGGGAAGGAGTGCGTCACTGGCGAGGTCGACTTCCCAGACCGATAGTTCTTCAACGAGTCCCGAGACAACACCCGGCGATCTCAGGTCCAGCCAGAGGTAATCGGCTTTCACCGCGTCAAGCAACGCTCTCGTCTCGGCGAACCGGGCCGTAGTGTCTGGTGAACCGTCGGTCGCTTCGCTGACGTCACTGCCCAGGATGACGGCGACGATGTCGTTTGGGCCGATCGCGAATGACGTCACCAGGCATCCTCCGGCATTTGCTGTCGTCCCCGTCTTGACTCCGGTCACGAGTCCTTCGGCAAGTAGTTGGTTCGTGGTCGTCACCCTGTAGCCGTCGGGCTCAACCTCTGAACTGAGGACAGCCTCGGTCTTGGACACGATCTCAGAAAAGAGCGGATTCTGAAGCGCAACCTTGGTCAGGGTCGCAACGTCGCGCGCGCTCATCCCGTGGCCTTCCTCGTCGATCCCGGTTGGGTTCGCAAAGTGAGAAGCCGTGGCGCCAAGCCCGGCGGCTGTGGCATTCATCATCGAAACGAACTCCGCAATCGCCTGCTCGCCCGAGGCCGATTCGCCGAGCGCAGCGGTGCCGACATGACGGGCCAGAGCCAGGGTCGCATCGTTGCCCGAGGGGATGAGCATTCCGTGGAGTAAGTCGCTCACGGACAAGCTGTCTCCCGCCACCAGTCCGACCTGGGACTCCTCAGCACTAACCAGATCATCCTCGAGGATCTCGACGGTGTCGTCGAGATTCGCGCGTTCCAACACAACAAGCGCCGAGACAATCTTCGTCAGACTCGCCGGAGGCAGCGGCTCGTCCGGGTTTTGCGCGAAGAGCTCGGTCCCAGTCGAGATGTCCGTGACGTAGACAGCATCGGCCGAAATCGGCGGCGGCGGCATCGGCCGGTACCGCGCAATCTCCGCAGCGTGTGCCGGACCTGATGGTCCCGCGAATAGAGACGCGGTGGTGAGTGCGATTAGAACCCGGAGCGCAATGCGCCTGTTGAAACAACGCTGTCGAGCCCGTTCCATTCCCTCGGCCATCCTCAACCCGCTAATGCCTGAGCCGTGAATCGACTCGGCCAAGAGGTTCCCGCGCAAAGTATACGGGCGCGGATTTTTCAGCTCCCGAGCGATCAGGTACGCTTGGCTTCGATGGACTATCAAGTGCCAGCAACAGTCTCACAGGTGAGCGCCCCACAAGTCGCACGGGTGCGAGTCGCCGCAGTTGGAGACCTCCATGTCCGGGGGCGAGAAGAACCGAGTGTGGTCCCGGGTCTGTCCGGTCTTGCGGAGAACGCCGACCTCTTGCTTGTCGCGGGAGACCTGACCGATAACGGTCGCCTGCCGGAGGCGGAGGCAGCCGCTGAGCTCCTGGCTGCCGCACGACTACCCGTGGTCGCGGTGCTTGGCAACCATGACCTGCGATCGCTGCGCCGGATCGCATTCCGGCGGGCGCTCGAGCGCCGTGCCATCGAGGTGCTGGACGGTTGTGCCACAGTGGTTCGCTTGCCCAACGGTTTGCGTGTCGGAATCGCCGGGACGGCCGGCGGTGGCGGCGGTTTCTGGCCGAACGAGGGACCAACGGCAATCCACACGCGGACCCTCAAGCGCCTTGCCATTCGGGCCCGTCGAGAATGCGAGGTACTTGAGCGTGCGCTGCTTTCCCTCGACGCCGATGTGCGGATCGCGGCTCTTCACTTCGCTCCGACCACGACGACGCTTGGACGAGAACCTCTCGCCAAGTACTGGATGCTCGGCAACTGCGAGCTTGGAGACGTCCTCGATCGGCGCATGCCTGATCTCGTCGTCCACGGGCACGCTCATCTCGGAACACTGAACGGGCGCACCCCGGGCGGCATACCCGTGCGAAACGTAGCGCTGCCAGTGGTGGGCCGGGTTCACCTCGAGGTGCTGGAAAGGGCAGCCTGCGGACAGCATCCAGCTTTGGAACGAGTGCCGCTCGCGCGCTGGCAATGAGTCTGCGTCACTCAGCGAAGCCCAGCTCTGCCCGCCGGAGCGAAGCATTTGACTCGACCATCCGGCTCGACCTGACCCACAACCCGTATAGCTCATGCCCGGTCGCGATCGAAGCTGTCGGCGCGCGCCTGGACTCACCACCCGAATCGCTCGCGGCCGCATTTCGGCACCGGCTAGGCGAGGTCTACCGCGTGCCGGCGGGGTCGATACGCCTCTTCGGGAGCGTCGATGCCGCGATTCGCGTCCTCGCGAGCTGCCATCCGGGCCCGACTGTCGTCTTTCCGCCCGCGGCCGCCGCGACCCTGGTAGCGGAAAGCCGTCGGGGATCCGACGTGGTATCGATCGCGCGAGGCGCCGGTAACGACACCATCGTAGGGCCGGAAATCGCTTCAGATATCCCGGCGGATAGTCTGGCCATTGTCGATTCGCCATCCAACCCGCTGGGATCGATTGTTACGCCAGTCGACGCGGTGCGTTTGTCTCGCGCCTGTACATGCGTCGTCATTGACGAGCGATTTGCGGAGTTTTCCGGGTTCTCCCTGTTACCACTCGCCCTGGAACTCGACAACTTCGTCGTGATTCGGTCTTTTACCCCGTGGGCTGGGATGCCGGAGATCGCCTGCTCCTGGGCGGTAGCCCCCGCGGGATTGGCCGAGGAGCTGGAGCTAGGAGCGAACGCGGTCAATTCAGAGGCGATGGCAGGAGCGATGGCGACACTAGAGAGTCACGCGTCGGTTGCGCCAACGCTAAAGCTGGTTCGCGAGGAACGGTCTAGGCTATTTCGTTTTCTGCGCCGGTTGTCGTTCCTCCAACCGCTCCCTTCCTGGGGACCGTTCATCACTGGTCGCGTCACCGTTGTGTCACGTCACGACCTCATCGATGGCCTCGCAAAGAGGGGAATTCTTATCCACGCCCCAGGGGAGCCCGGGTTGGAGGAATATGTTCGGATCGGCATCGGGTCGAGGACGGCGATGGATCGCTTGCGAGCGGCGCTCCTTGAACTTGGGCCCGAGTTAGTCGCCTGAGCGATCAGGATTGGGCGGCGAAACGGATGGCGTCCCGCTGCGCCGCAAAGAGCGTCGCTAAACCGAGATTGGCCAGATCCATCAACTCGTCGAGGTTCCGCCGACCAAACGGTTTTCCCTCAGCTGTGGCCTGGATCTCGACGAACGCTCCATCTCCCGTGCCCACGATATTGCAGTCGACCGCGGCACCGCTATCCTCAGCATAATCGAGATCGAGAACCGGCACGCCTCGAACGATGCCGACGCTGACGGCGGCGATCGGCGGTGCCAGAGGGTCTCGATTCAACCGTCCCTGCCGGCGCAGCGCGTTGATGGCGATTGCCAGGGCAACATATCCGCCAGTGATGGCGGCACAGCGCGTTCCCCCGTCGGCACGGACGACGTCACAATCGACGATGATCTGGCGCTCTCCCAGCAGCTTCAGGTCCACTCCGGCGCGTAGCGATCGTCCAATAAGACGCTGAATTTCGACCGTTCTACCGCCCTGTTTGCCGCTCACGGCTTCGCGGGGTGTCCGCTCCTTGGTGGAGCGGGGCAGCATCGAATACTCGGCCGTTACCCATCCTTTGCCCTGGCCCTTCATCCACGATGGCACCCGCTCGTCGATGGTCGCTGCGCAGAGGACGTGCGTGTCGCCGAGGCGTATCGACGCCGAGCCCTCGGCGAATGGCATCGTGTTCGGGATGATCTGAAGCATCCGCAATTCATCAGGGGCTCGGCCACTCGGGCGGCTCATTCAGGCTTGCCCTCCGTCGAGCGGGTGACCGGCCCCTGTCCCTCATAAACCTGGCGAATGCGTCGCAGCCGGTTGCCGAGCTCCTTCTCGAATCCGCGCTCGGTTGGCTGGTAATAGCTCGCTCCCTGGAGGTTGTCAGGGAGATTCTGTTGGGCAACGATGCCGTCCTCGAAGTCGTGGGCATACCGATAGCCGCGCCCATAGCCCAGCTCCTTCATTAGCGGTGTCGGAGCGTTGCGCAGGTGGATCGGTACAGGATCGTTCCGCGTGGACGCCACATCCGCTGATGCGGCGCCATAGGCGCGATAGACAGCATTGCTTTTCGGCGCCAGTGCGAGATAGATCGCGAGTTCCGCGAGAGCCAGTGCACCTTCCGGCATCCCGAGAAAGTGCACGGCCTGTTGCGCGGCGTTGGCGAGGGGAAGAGCATTCGGGTCGGCCAGTCCAATGTCCTCGGTTGCGAATCGTACGAGGCGACGGGCCACGTAAAGCGGATCGTCGCCTCGCTCCAGCATTCTCGCCAGCCAGTAGACAGCAGCATCGGGATCGGAGCCGCGCAATGTCTTGTGGAGCGCTGAAATGGCGTCGTAATGCGCTTCACCCGACTTGTCGTAAGCGGCCGCGCGTCGTTGTGCCGCCTGAAGCACCCGCTCGGCGTCGATCGTACCGCCGACGTCCAGTCCTGCCGCCGCGAACTCGAGCGTGTTCAGCGCAAACCGGGCGTCGCCGTTGGCCAGGTTGACCAGCAGCGATCGCGCTTCCTCTGACAGATTGAGCCGTCGGCCGCCGAGACCGCGGTCGACATCCGTCAGCGCCCGGGAAACGATCGTTTCGATGTCGCTGTCGTCGAGCGCTCCAAGGACCACGACCCGCGAGCGGGAGAGAAGCGGTGCGTTGACCTCGAACGACGGATTCTCGGTGGTCGCTCCGATCAGGATCACCGTGCCCTCCTCAACATGAGGCAGGATGGCATCTTGCTGGGCTTTGTTGAAGCGGTGAATCTCATCGATGAACAAGACCGTACGCTGACCGTACATTCCAAGTCGGTCCGCCGCCTCGCGCACGATCGAGCGAAGCTCGGCCACTCCTGACGAGACGGCACTTATGGCGACGAAATGAGCACGGGTCTCGTTGGCAATCAGTCTGGCGATGGTGGTCTTGCCTGAGCCCGGGGGCCCCCAGAGCACCAGCGAGATGAGCTGATCCTGCTCCACAGCCTGGCGCAACAAGGTTCCCGCGCCAATCACGTCATCGTGACCGACGACCTCCGCCAGACTGCGCGGTCGCATACGCGCGGACAGCGGCGCCGCCTGCTCGAGGGTGGCGCGGCGGTTTGCTTCAAACAGATCCACAACAACCTCTTAGTGGGAAACGCGCCATTCAGTCCGAATCGGCGATCTGCCGTTCAATTCGCTTGAGGAGTTCCTCGACCTGCGTGCGTGTTTCCAGCTCGAGCTCATCGAGTCCCTCGAGGACCTCGGTTGCCAAATCAAGCCGCAAGAGAAGCTCGTGGACGGAAGCCCTATCTTCTGGCGAATCGCCGCGTGCCTGTCCCGGCTCGCTCATGCGGTGATCGCCAGTATCAAAAAGGCACCGAACGGGACGAGGCCATATTCGATGGCGTCCTGGAGGCGGAGATCTCCTCGCTCGAGCGTCGTTTGGATCGCGCCCACCGCCCAGTAGAAGACGACGAAAAGGACCGCGCCACCGGTCCAACCATGGGTCGGCCACCACATCAATGGCGCAACCGCGGCCGCAACGGCAGCTCCGGCAAGAATTGCCAAGGTCAGCTTTCTGCCGATGTCGGCCCGGGAGCGCTCAAATGCCTCGACCGCAAGAAGCGCGCTGAGGGCACCCGCGAGCAGTGCTGTGATCGGCGTCGGCAGCTTGTTCAAATAGACGGCGCTCAGGGCGAGAAAAGCAACCGGATGGATCACCAGCGCCTGGATCGTCGTTGCTGTCCTCTGGGCTGAATCATCCGCATCGTCCAGCAGGTCGCGAGAAAGTAAGGACCCGGCGTTGCCGAGGAATGCGATCAGCGGCCCGACGACGATCATAGTGGTGTTGTGGAACGTCGCGACCAGAAGGATCGCTGCCGCGGTGGAGACAACCGGAACGATCCACACCAAATTGACGCTCAGCGCTCCGTTGATCGCTCTGTCATCCGACCGCGCTGCACTGCGATCGGCGAATAAGGCGCCGACACCGGCAGCGACCGTCGCCGCGACCGCAACACTCCAGAAGAGAGCGTTGGTCGTTTGTGCCAGGGGAAGTGGATTCGTGGTGGGGCTTCCCGTCGCATAGATGGCCAAGACGAAGACGATTGCGGAAATCGCGATACTGACGACTAGTCCCAGCCCAGACCCCGGCTGATGGGCCGATTGCGGTCCCGGAGCGGGCGGGCCGAGATCGGGGCGGATCGGCACCTCATTTGGAGTGCGCGTTGATTCAACGGGGAGTGAGGGTTCCTCGACAGCGTCCGATTCTAGCGCTACGTCGTCCCCTCCTGCCTGTGGTTCGGTGACGTGAACTGGTTCCTGCCGGCGGCCGAAGCTGAGTCTCGGTTTCATGTGATCGTTTCCAGACCGGCGTAGCCCGCTTGGTGCCGCATCATTTGCTGATCATACCCTGCGACCGCGCGGCGCCGGTCACTGGTGTGCTGTCCGCGAGGGCCGCGCTGATGGCGGTCATTGGGATTGCCCCCTGACGCAGGATCTCGGGTCTTTCGGTCGTGGCGAGGACGATGGTCGAGGGCGTGCCGCCTGGCGCCCGTCCACCATCAACGACAAAAAGGGGCCTCGGCAGCCCTAGAACATCCACTTCTCTCGCCTCGACGGCGGGCGGGGCACCGGAACGGTTGGCCGAGGTTACCGCCAGCGCTCCACCGGCCACTGCGATGATCGCACGGGCCAGTGGGTTGTCGGGCACTCTGACGGCTACTGTTTCGATCCCGTCTGGTGTGAGCGTCGTGACACCGTTTGGCAGATCCGGGAGAGCGGGTAGCACCAACGTCAGCGCTCCCGGCCAGAAGGCGTGTGCCAATCGGGCCGCCATCCTCGGCATCCGCTGGGTCAGCCTGGAGACGTGGGCCGGGTCGGCGATAAGAACGGGGATGGCTTTTTCGGTAGGCCTACCCTTGAGTGTGTAGACACGTTCGATAGCGTCCGGCCGGTCGATTGCCGCGGCGAGCCCATAGACGGTATCGGTCGGGATGGCGATGACTTCGCCGCTCCTGAGCGCGCGGGCGGCGCGACGAACTACGTCCGCGATAACTTCAGAGTCACCCGCGGCTGCTGACGCAATTTGAACCGCGCGTGCGCTCACAATGCGGCCTTGATCTGCTCTGCGACGGCGCGGGTGATTCCTGGCACGGCCAGCAATTCCTCGGTCGGCGCGTCCTGAATGCCTTTTAGCGAGCCAAAATGGCGAAGGAGCGCCTGCTTGCGCTTCGGACCCACCCCGGGGATCTCGTCGAGACGGGATTGAAAAGTCGTCTTGCTCCGTTTCTGCCGGTGAAATGAAACGGCGAAGCGGTGTGCTTCGTCGCGTACTCGCTGCACGAGGAACAGCGCCTGGGAGTCTCGAGGCAAGACAATCGGCGCGGCGTTCTCCGGCACGAAGAGCTCTTCGTTTTCTTTTGCCAGCGCCACGATCGGTTGCTCGGTCCAGCCGACGTCCTGGAGTCCAGCCAAGGACGCGCTAAGCTGACCCTTGCCACCATCGACGATGACGAGATCCGGGATCGTCGACCATTTTCCATCCTCGCCATCGCCCGCCTCCGCCGCGCGGCGAAATCTCCGCGAGATGACCTCGCGCATCATCGCAAAGTCGTTACTTCCTTCCACTGTCTTGATCGAAAACCGACGATACTCCTTTTTCGCGGGACGACCATCCTGGAAGACGATCATGCTCGCCACGGGATTCGTGCCTTGTAAGTTCGAGATATCAAAGCATTCGATGCGGCGAGGAAGCCGAGGGAGATCGAGGGCCGAGGCCAGTTCGGTCATTGCGGCCGTCATCCGCTGCTCGTCGGAGAGAAACTTCAAGCGGCTCTGTTCGAGGTTTTCTTCCGCGCTCTTCGCCACCATCGCCACGAGGTTGCGTTTCCGACCCCGTTTCGGCACGGTGATCGAGACGGGGCCTCCGCGTCGCTCTGCAAGCCAGCTCGTAAGTAGCTCGGCTTCTCCGGCGGGGAGTTCGTGTCCGAGCATGAGCGAGGCCGGGACCACCGCGGCGTCCGCGTAGAACTGGCTCACAAAACTGGAAAGAATCTCACTAGGCGCATCTTCCAGGCGCGCCTGCATGGGGAAGAACTCTGACCCGAGTAATCGTCCACCGCGCAGGAATCCGACCTGCACGCCGGCGTCTCCGCCGTCGCCTTTCGCGACCGCCACTAAATCTGCGTTCTGCTGATCGGACCCGACGATCTTTTGGCGTTCGAGGACATGTGTGATCGCCGTGATCCGGTCGCGAAGCTCACCCGCGCGCTCGAAATTCCAGGCGTCGGCGGCCTGTGCCATTTCTTCTTCGAGCGAGCGCAAGATCTCGTCTGCTTGACCATTGAGAAACATTGCCGCGCCGTCGACGGCCTGCATGTAGGTTGGGCGGTCGACCAACGCGATGCAGGGCGCGGTGCACTGATGCAAGTGATAGTAGAGACAGACCTCTTCATTGCCGGTGATGCGCTTGTCGCACTTCCGATAGGGAAAGAGCCGATTGAGCAAGTTCAGGGTGCGATAGGCGGATCCCGCGGATGTGTACGGACCGAAATAGCGTCCACCGTCGTCGACGATGCGGCGAGTGGAAATGATCCGGGGCCATTCCTCGTTGGTGATCTTGAGGTACGGATACGTCTTGCTGTCTTTCAGCATGACGTTGTACCTGGGTTGATAACGCTTGATCAGCTCGTTCTCGAGGATTAAAGCTTCAGTCGCGGTGTCGGTCCGGATGACGTCGAAATCGGCGATGTGCCGCACCAACTCGCGGGTCTTGGCGTCTACATGTCGTGTCGATTGGAAGTAGGAGCGAACGCGGTCCCGCAGGCGCATAGCCTTGCCGACGTAGATCACATTGCCGTGCGCGTCCCGCATCAGGTAGACGCCGGGGGCGGCGGCGAGCGCTCGAAGTCTTCTTGAAAAGTCGGGCTTTGTCGCTGGGCTCATGGGGACAAGTGTACGGCGTGGCTGAATCGCTCGAACGGAATCGGCGCCAGATGCTTTACGAGGAGAGCGCGACCTCATCGATAGCGCCGTCCCGAATGCGGAATCCGCGAATCGCGGGGCGATCACGGTCGGCCAGGGAACAGATCAGGAACACCGCATCGGGCCAGAAGGCAAGCTCGACGTCGGTCGCGGAGGGATACGCGGGTGACTCCGGGTGCGAGTGATAGATGGCGACGAGCTCCAACCCTTGCGCGGGAAACTCGCGAAACTCGAGATCTATCAGTTGCGCGGGATCGATCTCATAGAGCCGGTTGCCGGCCGCGACATTGCGCGTTTCATACAACTGCACGGGCACGCCGTCGCGGCCGGCGATGATTCCGCAGCACTCCCGCGGGGCCTGTCGCATCGCGTGGTCGATGATCGCCGCGTGCATGTCGGTGGGAAGGATAAATTCCCCCCCGGCCGATTTCGGAGACGCGCCGGTATTCAAATGCTGGCGCCGCCCGCCATTGCCGGAATGATGCCGACTTCGTCGCCGGCCGATAGCCGCGTGTCGACCCCTTGGCCGTCACGGACGTTTTGTCCATTGACAAAAACGTTGACGAACCGGCGAAGCTGACCGGATTCGTCGCGAATTCGCTCTCCAATCCCAGGATGGGCTGCGTCGAGTGCGTCCAGCACCTCCGCAACATTCGCTCCGGCCACGATCACTTTGGCGTCTCCGCCCGTGAATCGACGCAACGGAGTCGGAATGAGCACAGTGATTCCCGCGTCGTTCTGCACGTTGTGTCTCCCACTCGAGTGAACGTCAGTCGAGATCCCAGAGTCCGGTGGTCAGGTATCGAGACCCACCGTCGCAGCCAATGACGACGATGCAGGCGGATCGGCCTTCGAGCGATAGCTCGGAGCCAAGCCGGGCCGCGGCCGCCAGATTGGCGCCTGTCGAGCTGCCGGCGAAATAACCCTCGGCGCGAGCGAGCGCTCTCGCCGCGTCGAACGCCTCGTCGGTGTCAATACCTTCGATCTGATCGGGGATCGATGGATCGAAGATCCCCGGCACGATCGCAGTCGGCAGGTGCTTGAGTCCTTCGATGCCGTGAAAGGCTTCGGCCGGCTGAACGCCGACGAGCTGGACCGGAGCCTGCTCGGCCAGGTACTGCCCGGCTCCCATCAGGGTACCCGTGGTCCCGAGAGCCGCGACGAAATGGGTCAGCCTGCCGCCAGTCTGCGTCCAGAGCTCCGGTCCAGTTGTCCTGTAGTGGGCAGCCGTGTTTGCCGGATTGTTGTACTGGTCCGCATAAAAGTACCGGTATGGAGCGTTCGCCACGATCTCGCGCACCAGCCGGATCGCGCCATCCGACCCTTCATATGGGTCGCTGTAGACGACGTTGGCGCCGTAGGCGGCAAGCGTTCGCTTCCTCTCGTCTGACGCACTCTCCGGCACCACCAGGGTCACCGGGATCTCGAGCGCGGCGCCAAGCATGGCGTAAGCGATGCCGGTATTCCCTGAAGTGGCATCGATCAGCGTTCGTCCCACGACGAGGTCACCGGCGGCGAGGGCAGACTCGATGATCGAGAGCGCGGTGCGATCCTTGATCGAACCGCCGGGGTTCACCCATTCCAACTTAAGGTGGATTTCGATCGATTCAGGCAGACCCAGGTGCCGCTCGAAGCGCCGCAGTCTTACGAGCGGGGTATTGCCAATCGAACGAACGACCGCGGTCTCCGCTAGGACCGAGGTTCTCTCGTTTCCGACGGTGGCGGGAACTCTCGTCATAGAAACGCCCTAACGTGAATTGCGCTGGCTGACGAGCGTCGCTGCAGACAATTCTCAGTTCTTCATCAAGAAATAGGATACCGCGTCGAGTGCCTCAAAGCTACGATAGGGGTAGGGCAAACCGGCACGCACGAATCGGCGAGGAAGCATGGATCGACTCTCCCCGAACCACGCCGCGAGCCTGCCCGGAGGCTCGATGAGGAACTTGCCGGTTTCAGCGCCGTTCGATCTTGCCCGGACTACCGCGCCGGCATGGTGGGCGCGAGGGCGATGGCCGAACGTCGACTGGAGAAGCGGCGCCTTCATCTGGGTCGGCTGGGATACCGGAGAGGTCGCCTGGCGCTCGGTGCGGCAAGTCGACTGCCAGACATTGAAAATCACCGGCTCCGGTCACGGCGAGCGCGATGCTCGCTGGGCGATCGCCGTGCTTGGCACGAATGCCGTCATGCCGAAATTCGAAGATCCCGTGCTGGCAGCTCTGGCGCGCAATCACGCGGGAATGCGCCCGTGGTCGGTCGGCTCACTTTTCGAGGGCGCCGTCTCATCAATTGTTGGTCAGAGCATCAGCGTGGCAGCAGCCGCCACCACCGAGCGGCGGCTGTACGAGCGCTTCAACGACCGGATCGTTGTCGACGGACGGCCGTTCTGGCCGCCGCCGCAGCCCGAGCAATTGGCATCCAGCAGCGCGGCATTTGTCCGAGAATCGGGGGTGACGACGAAGCGAGCCGAGGCTCTCGTTGCGGTTGGTGCGCTATTCGCCGACTTGAGCTCAGCAGCGCCTGACGGCGATCTGGTTGTGGAAATGGAACGCCTGGCTGCCATTTCCGGCATTGGACCGTGGACGATACAATCGGCACGCTTGTGGGGTGTCGCCGACCCCGATGCCCATCCCACCCGGGATGTTGCGCTTCTCCGCGCCGCGCGGGCCCACTATCCGGAGATCTCCGATTTGAAGGCTCTTGACCGGGTGGCGGAACGCTGGAAACCGTTCCGCGGCTGGACCGCACGATTACTCTGGCTGGATCTTCTCGGATACGACGACGCTGGCGCAGTGGCCGGGCATCTATCGACGCCCGATGATACACGACATATCCCATGAGCCTAAACCGGCTCGATATCTTCGAAACCCCGCACGACACCCTGGAGCAACTGGCCAGACTCCGCCATGACGAACCGCAGGCTGTCCAGGTAGACCAGGACTTCGAGGAGCTCTGGCCCTTTGAGTGATTCGACGGCGTCCGCGAGATCGCAACACTCGCGGAGGGCAACCACGAGGTTGGACCGGGCTTGGGCGCCGCGAGCCGCGATACCATCTGGAGTTGACATCATCGAACCGCCTTTGCGCTTGCGTCGGCTGCTTCCAATCGCGCCGGCGGCGTGTGCGACTCGTGAAAGCCCAGCGCGCGTTCAACCAACGAGGTGGTCTCGAACAACGCCGTTTCTTGTCCG